>NZ_JBGLYU010000049.1:0-48057 GCF_047304235.1 Variovorax sp. Varisp36 | reverse complement strand
AACCTCCGGGCTGTTACTTGGCGACCGGCGCCACCTGGGTTTGGGGGCGCGACACCTGGGTTTTTATCTTGGCGGCGGTGCCGGCCGCCCCCGCGACCACGATGGCCTCCGGACGGCCCAGCTTCAGGATGTTGGCCTTGCCCTTCCAGACGGCCGGAGTGGCAGCCGGCTGGCCTGCGTCGAACAGGCGGACCGCGTCGTAGGCCGTGTAACCCCAGTTCAGCAGCTTCTGCGACTCGTTGGCGCGCACGGTCTCGCCGGTGGTGCCCAGCACGATCGACAGCAGGCGGCGCCCACCGGTCAGGTTCGGGAAGTCGCGCTTGGCGGTGGCGATCATGCAGTAGCCAGCCGCTTCGGTGTGGCCGGTCTTCAGGCCGTCGACGGTCGGGTCGCGGAACAGCAGCAGGTTTCGGTTGGTGTCGTTGGTCGACGGGGTGCCCGGATAGCGGTACTTCTTGATGGCGTAGTACTTGGCCTCCTCGGGGAAGTCGCGCACCAGGCGGGTCGCCAGGATGCTCAGGTCGCGGGCCGTCGTGGTGTGGCCGGGGGCCGTCAGGCCTTCGGGGTTCTTGTAGCTGGTGTTCTTCATGCCCAGGGCCTTGGCCTGGGCGTTCATCATTTCGACGAAGTGCTCCACCGTGCCGCCGACGCCCTCGGCCAGCGCCACCGTGGCGTCATTGCCGGACTGCACGATCAGGCCCTTGATCAGGTCTTCCACCGGCACCTGCATCTTGGGGTCGATGAACATGCGCGAGCCGGGCATCTTCCATGCGCGCGGGCTGACCGGCATCGTCTGGGTCAGCGTGATCTTCTTGGCGCGCAGCGCGTCGAACACCACGTAGGCCGACATCAGCTTGGTGAGCGAAGCCGGCTCGACCGGGCTGTCGATGTCCTTCTGCGCCAGGATCTGGTTCGCGGTCACGTCGAGCAGCAGGTAGCTGCGCGCGGCGATTTCGGGCGGCGTCGGCACCTGGGCGACGGCGATCAGGCTGACGGATGCAGCGGCGGTAAGGACCAGCGCGCGGAGCGCGCCAAGAAAACGATTCATGGGGAGTTCGGAAAGAGACGAAAACAAGCCTGCGAGGCTTTCACGCGATGTCCGCGCGCAGATGGCGGACCACGAGACTTTTGAGCAGCGGCAATTGTCCGTGAAAGAAATGGCCGCCCCCGGGAACGACTGTGACAGGAAGTGACTGGGGCCGCGCCCAGTCCATCACGGCGGAGAGCGCCACGGTGTCGTCGGCTTCGCCATGAACCACCAGCATGCGCTCGTGCGCCTCGGCCGGCAGCGTGGCCACGGTGTTGCGCGCGGCGGCCGTGCCCACCAGCACGATCTGCCGGATGTCGCGTTCGGCCCAGAGTCTTGCGGCGGCGCCGCTCGCGACGAAGGCACCGAAGGAAAAGCCGGCGATCGCCAACGGACCTTCGGACGCCAGCTGGCCCACGACATTCAGCATGTCTTCCAGCTCACCGCGCCCCTCGTCGTGCACGCCTTCGCTGGCACCCACTCCGCGGAAGTTGAAGCGCACAGTGGTCCAGCCGCAGGCGACGAAAGCGCGCGCCAGCGTCTGCACCACCTTGTTGTCCATCGTGCCGCCGAACAGCGGGTGCGGATGGGCAATCACGGCAATGCCGCGCGCAACACCGGCAGGCTGGTCGCGTTGAACCTCGATCGCGCCGGCGGCGCCCTGGAGGCTGATCTTTTCGGTCTGGGAGTTCATTGGCGCAGGGTACGAGCGGAGAGCCGGTGGAAAAGTTCAGCGTCCGACATTGGGAGGCAGCACCAGCCGCTCGACGACCTGGCCGTTCTTCAGGTGCGACTCGACGATTTCGTCGATGTCCTCGCTGTCGACGAAGGTGTACCAGACGGCTTCGGGGTACACCACGGCCACCGGCCCGCCCGCGCAGCGGTCGAGGCAGCCGGCCTTGTTGACGCGCACCTTGCCAGGCCCTGCGAGCCCCTGCTCCTTGACCTTCGCCTTGCAGCGATCGAAGCCCTCCTGCGCGTTGTGCATGGCGCAGGAGTCTTCGCCGTTCTTGCGCTCGTTGAGGCAGAAGAAGATGTGGCGACCGTAATAGCCGGACGGCTTGGCGGGAGAGGAACTGGGCATCGGCAGATTTTAGTGACCGCCTCCCGGCGCCGTGGCCCGGACGCTCAGACCGTCGCAACGGCGGCGGGCCGGCTCCGCCGCGACAAGGCGGCCACCACATACGCCAGCACGGCAAATGGCCAAGTCCAGCCGAGCCACTGCGCCAGTCCGTGGAAGCGGATGAAGCGCCCCTGCTCCCAGGTGGCCAAGGTCTGGGCGAAGTACGCGCTCTCGGGCGCCTGGTTCAGCAGGCTCAGCTGCAGCACGAGCCCCACCAGCAGCAGTGCCGCGCAGAGGCGGCGCGGCGCGAAAAGCAGCAACACGCCGGCGAACAAGGCCGCGGCCATGCCGACCTGCACCGGCAGGTCCAGCCATGCCCATGCGTGCTCGGGCCCGTAGCTCAATGCAGCCGACAGCGCCGAGGCCGCGACGCCGGTCAGCAGCGTCAGCGGCAGCAGGACCGCGCGCTGGGCCATGGAGCGCGCCACCAGGTAGCCCAGCAGGCACGGCACCAGCGCGCCGAGCATCACGCACAGCAGTTCCACCGCGGGCACCAGCGGTTCGAGCTCGAACTGCCGCAGCGGAAGCCAGTCGATGAAGGGCGTGTCGAGCAGCCATTCGGAGATCGCCACTTCGAGCCGCTCGAACACCTGCCCGAGCCCGAAGGTGACGGCGGCCGGAAACAGCAGCGCGAAAGGCCACAGCGCGAGCAGCACCAGCGCGCCGCGCGACTCCTCGACGAACCACTGCGAACGCGCGCGGCTCCAGTGCGCAACCGCGCCCAGCCGCTCCAGCCCCGCCGCCAGCACCGCGCCGAGAACGGTGCCGGTCGTGTTGAGCCCCAGGTCCACATTGGAAGGGATGCGCGCAGGCAGATAGCTCTGCAGCGTCTCCATGGCGAAGGCGATCGCCGCGCCCGCTATGACGGCTCGCAGCACGGCATGCCAGACGGCGGCGGTCCGGCCCGTGCGCAGTGCCGCCAGGGCGCAGAGGAATCCGAAGGGCATGTAGCCCACCACGTTGACGGCGAAGTCGAAACCCGTCCAGTACTTGGGCCAGGGCGCCGACAGGTAGGCCCAGGGCGCGATCCCCTGGTCGCGCCAGTCGGCGAACGGATAAAGGCTGGCGTAGACGATCAGCGCCGCATAGGCGAGCGCCAGGGGGAGCGCGGTTGACTTGTGCGGCCTCTCCACCATGTGCACCGGGCTTCAGAACGGCTTGACGACCACCAGGATCACGATACCCAGCAGCAGCAGCACCGGCAGTTCGTTGAACCAGCGGAACCAGCGGTCGTTACGCCGGTTCTCGCCCGCCACGAAGCGGCGCAGCAGCACGCCGCAGCCATGGTGGTAGCCGATGGCCACCAGCACCAGCGCCAGCTTGGCATGCATCCACCCGTTGCCCGGGCCGCGCCCGATGCCGTAGCCCAGCCAGAGCCACAGGCCGAAGCCGAGCGCCGGAACTGCCAGGAAAGTCGTGAACCGCATCAGCTTGCGCGCCATCAGCAGCAGCCGTTCACGCTCGGCCACCGACTCGGGCGGCACCATCGCCAGATTGACGAAGATCCGGGGCAGGTAGAACAACCCCGCGAACCAGCTTGCAATGAAGACGATGTGAAGAGATTTGACCCAGAGCATGGCGGCAGTTTAGTGGCGCCCTCTCGCCGGCCCGGGTTTTTGCGGCAGTGCCTCCGCACGGCGGGCAAAAAAAAGCCCGACGTCTTCACGCCGGGCTGGGAAGCCCTTTTGCTGTCACACATCAAGGCACCCGCTCAGGGAGGAAAAGCGGGGAGCGGCAAGCCGCCCGCTTCAGAATTTAACAAAGACGAAACAAGGTTTCAAGCGACTGAGGCACTTTCTTTGACATTTATGGCAAAAATTTAGAACCTTGGTTCTACGATTTTCCGTAGTTGTCAGACAACCGCCTCCTTCGAACGGACGCGGCGAAATGTCGCTTCAGGCACAATTTTGGATATATGACGTCATCATCTTCCCCCTTGGCCATGTTCCCCGCCGGGCGGCCGCGGCGCCTGCGCCGCGATGCCTTCACCCGCAACCTCGTGCGGGAGCACGCGCTGACGGCCAACGACCTGATCTACCCGGTGTTCGTGCAGGAAGGCGAAAAACGCCGCGATGCCGTGCCTTCGATGCCCGGCGTGGACCGCCTGAGCCTCGACCTGCTCTTGCCCGTGGCCGAGCAGTGCGTCGCCGCCGGCATCCCGGTGATGGCGCTGTTCCCGGTGATCGACGCCAGCCTCAAGACACCCAACGGCGACGAGGCCTTCAATCCCGACGGGCTGATTCCCCGCGTGGTGGCCACCCTCAAGGCGCGCTTCCCCGAACTGGGCGTGATGACCGATGTCGCGCTCGACCCCTACACCAGCCACGGCCAGGACGGCCTGCTCGACGACACCGGCTACATCCTCAACGATGCGACCGTTGAAGTGCTGGTGAAGCAGGCGCTCACACAATCGCAAGCCGGCGTCGACATTGTGGCGCCCAGCGACATGATGGACGGCCGAATCGGCGCCATCCGCACCGCGCTCGAGGCCCGCGGCGACGTGCACACGCGCATCATGGCCTACAGCGCCAAGTACGCCAGCGCCTTCTACGGCCCCTTCCGCGACGCCGTAGGCTCGGCCGCCACGCTCGGCAAGAGCAACAAGAAGGTCTACCAGATGGACCCCGGCAACAGCGACGAGGCCCTGCGCGAAGTGGCCATCGACATCGCCGAGGGCGCCGACATGGTGATGGTGAAGCCCGGCATGCCCTACCTCGACATCGTGCGCCGCGTGAAGGACCAGTTCCACGTGCCGACCTTCGCCTACCAGGTGAGCGGCGAATACGCGATGCTCAAGGCGGCCGCCCAGAACGGCTGGCTCGACCACGACGCCGTGGTGCTCGAAAGCCTGCTGGCCTTCAAGCGTGCCGGCGCCGACGGCGTGCTGACGTACTTCGCGCTCGACGCCGCGCGCCTGCTCCAGAAGTAGCGCGCACCGGCATGCGCATCTTCGAAATCAATCGCTCGCAGGTCAGCGAGCACTCCGCACTGACGCCGTTGACCGTGCCGGGCGCGTGCGGCGCAGGCGGCTACCTGTGGATCTCGCTCACGCGCGAGGAATTTCGGACTTCGCTGGCCGAGGTGCAGCAGATCCTGCAGACCTTGTGTCTCACGCAGCTGGTCGACCTGCACGTGGCCGACCTGCTCAACGATCAGCTGCCTTCACACTACGACTACACGTCCCAATACGACGTGCTGGTGTTCCGGCGCCTTGCCAACGGGAACGGACAGGGCCAGGAGGCCCCGGCGGGTGGCGCGGCGCCGCGCCTGCCCCGCAGCGGCCCGCCCGTGCTGCGCCGCGTCGACACCCGTCCGGTCGGCTTCGCGGCGTTCGACCGCGTGCTGCTGTCGGTGCACCCGGAAGACGGCGCGGTGCGCGACGCCTTCGCCGCGCGGCTGCTGGCGGCCGGCTCGCCCGACGACCGCGGCGCGCCAGCACTCGACGTGCGCGCCACCTCGGCCCGCGTGCCGGCCAGCCCTTCCGACCTGATGCTGCGCGTGATCAACCAGATCGTCGACGGCTACCTCGACCTGCGGCGCGAACTCACCAAGCAGCTCGACCACTGGCAGACCGAGCTGATCGACCCGCGCAGCCGCTTCACCAATTGGGGGGCGCTGATGGAAGCGCGCCAGTCGCTGCACCACCTGGACGAGATCTGCGAGGACCAACGCGCCGCCATGCAGGACTGGATCGACTCGCTCGAGACCCTGCCCGTGCCCAAGGGCGAGACCGAGCGGCGCGAGCGCGAACTCATCATGATCCGCAGCCGCGACGTGCTCGAGCACATCGAGCGCGTGGTGCACCACGTGCACCGGCTGGAGCAGAACGCCGAAACCGCGGTGCAGATGCACTTCAGCGTGCAGGGCCACCGTGCCAACGACATCATGCGGGTGCTGACGGTGCTCACTGCCGTGTTCCTGCCGCTCAACCTCATCGCGGGCATCTTCGGCATGAACTTCGAGTTCATCCCGCTGGTGCACAAGGCCGACGGTTTCTGGATCGCGATGACGTCGATGCTGGTCATCGCCGTGCTGCTGGTGCTGATCTTCTGGCGCAAGCGCTACCTCGCCCGCACGCGCTGACTCCCCTATATATCAGCGGCAAAAATGCAAAAAGGGCCACGCTTTCGCGTGGCCCTTTTGCATTTGGGCAACCCCGAGGGGCCGCTTCGATTACTTGGCGATAGCGCCCGAACCTTGCTGCGCCTGGAGTGCGTCAGCCGGGTTGGCCATCGTCGAGATGACCTTGCTGTTGACGCGCGAACCCGAACTCACGTTCTGGTCGGGAGCGTAGGCGGTGCGAACGGCTTCGGCTTCGACGATCGAACGGTCCTTCGACACGGCGACGGTTTCCGCACCGCGCGAACCGCGCACGACGTTCTGGTTCGGAGCCGACGCGGTGCGTGCAGCTTCGGCGTTGACGTCGTCGCGGCTCTTGGTCGAGACGGCGGTGTTCACGCCTTGGTAGGTTTCGGCTTGGGCGCCAACGGCGGCAAGCAGGGTCAGAGCGGCAGCGGCGAGGATTTGCGAGGTCTTCATGTTCAGTTCTCCTAGTGTGTTCGTCGGATGGTTCGTCCACCAGGCTTGCTGGTTCGCTTGCCTGTGCGGCGAGTTTCCGGGCGAACTGCACTGCCAGAACACTCGGATCAGAGACACCGTGTTTCCTCTATTGAAACAATGCGAGCATCAAGGCATGCCAGTAGAAGAAAGCGGCCGGTTCCGGAACGGCCGAGCCGTGGCTGGCAACGTCGGCGTAACCACAGTGTCGCGGGAGCCGACTAAGAAAAACCCCGGAGAATCGAACCATCGCGTTCCCAAAACGGAAACAATGGGCTCATTCACATGGACAGTCTCGACCTGATCAGAACCTTTCGGGAAGTCGCCTCACAAGGCAGTTTTTCCCAGGCGGCCAAGAGGCTCAACATGTCGAAGGCCACCGTCAGCAAGTACGTGGCCGAGCTGGAAACCCGCTTCGGCGTGCGTCTTCTCAACCGCTCCACGCGCTCCGTGAGCCTCACCGACGCCGGCCAGCTGCTGCTGGAGCGCAGCACGCCGGTGCTCGAGATGGTCGAGCTCACCCAGTCGGAACTGCAGGACCGCGCCAGCCAGCCCGGCGGCCGGCTGCGCATCTCGGCCCCGCACGGCATGGGCAACGGCGAGTTTCCGAACCTGCTGGCTGACTTCATGCGCTACTACCCCGACGTGACGATCAGCCTGCAGCTGACCAACCGCACCGTCGACCTCGCCGAGGAAGGCATCGACGTCGAACTGCGCAGCGGCCCGGTGGAAGACGCCAACCTCATCGTGCGCAAGCTGCGCCTGATGAACATGGTGGTCTGCGCCTCGCCGATCTACTGGAAGAAGCACGGCAGGCCCGAGCACCCGCGCGACCTGTCAGGCCACGACGCTCTCACGTTCTCGCTGCTGGGCCAGCAGCCGGTGTGGCGCTTCGATGAGAACGGCACGCCGCTCGACGTGCAGGTCAAGAGCCGCATGGACTGCACCGAGGCTGCGCCGCTGATCCGCGTGGCGATGCACGGCTTCGGCGTGATCTACCTGCCGTCGATCCTCGTGCAGTCGCACCTCGACCAGGGCGAACTCGTGCCCGTGCTGCAGGACTACGCGCGCAAGGACATGTGGCTGTCGGCCGCCTACCTGCAGCGGCGCCACAACAGCGCCGCGCTGCGCGCGCTGCTCGACTTCCTGCAGACGCGCGTGGGTCCGGAATCGGCGCGAAGAAGCAAGTAAGGGCGCCGAGGCGCTGCCTCAGCCGACGTGCTTCGCAAAGAACGCCAGCGTGCGTTCCCGCGCGAGCTTTGCCGCGTCGGCGTCGTAGGAGCCGCGCTGGTCGCAGTTGAAGCCGTGGCCGACCGGGTACACGTGCACTTCCACCTCCGGATGCGCCTTCTTGAACGACTCGACGGTGTCCAGCGGAATCCAGTGGTCCTGGTTGCCGAAATGCGCGAGCACCGGCACCTTGGGCTGGCGTGCCGTTTCCTCGGGCGTGGTCATGCCGCCGCCATAGTAGGGTGCCGCTGCCGCCAGGCCCGGCAGCAGCGCCGCTGCGCGCCACACCAGCAGGCCGCCCCAGCAGTAGCCGACGATGCCGACCTTGCCGGCCTTCGACGCGTAGGCGATGGACGCCTCGATGTCCTGCAGCACGCCCGGCGCCGGCAGCGCCTCGACCGCCGTTTTCAGGCCGAAGCCGTTCTTCATGTCGTCGTCCGAATAGCCCAGCTCGACGCCGGGCTTGACGCGGTGGAAGGTCGATGGCGCCACGGCGAGGTAACCCTCCGCCGCGTAGCCGTCAGCCACCGCGCGGATGTGCGAGTTGACGCCGAAGATTTCCTGCACCACGACCACCGCGCCGCGCGGCTTGCCCGCCGGCTCGGCCACGTAGGCGGGGAAGATGAAGCCGTCCTTGGCCTTGAGATCGATGAATTGACCCATGTTGTCGTGCTCCTTGATGGCAAATAGATGAATGAATGAATGCCGGGGGTCAAGGGCGCAGCGCCCGCTCGACAAAGTCGAGGCGGTCCTGGCCCCAGAAGATCTCGCCGTCGATCACGTAGCTCGGCGCGCCGAACACCTGGATGTCGATGGCCTCCTGCGTGTAGGCCTCGTAGCGCTCCTGCACCGCCTGGCTCTGAGACTGCTCGGCGCGCTTGGGCGAAAGCCCGCATTCGATGACCAGCGAATCGAGCACCTTCGGATCGCCGATGTTGCGCTCCTGCACCCACACGGCCGCGAACACCGCCGCGCACATGCGCATGGCGGCCTCGGTGCCGTCGTGCATGTCGACCGCGATGATGAGCCGGGCCGCATCGTCGCTGGCCACGGGAAAGAACTTCGGCCGGGTGTTCAGCGGCAGGCCGAGGTGGCGCGAGAAGCGCGCCAGGTCGACCAGCCGGTACGCCTGGCGCTGCGGTGCGCGTTTGCCCAGCGGCAACCCGCCCGACACAGGGAACACGCTGCCCATGTCGATGGGCCGTACGCGCACCGCGGCACCCGCGGCCGCGGCAATCGCCGCGAAGCGGGAATGCCCCAGATAAGTCCATGGGCTCTGTGGCGCAAAGTAGTAGTCGATGGTTCTGTTGGTGCTCATGCGCGTGCCCCCGATGATGTAATCCAAGCCAACGGTTTTAACTGACACGCAGTTTCTCTGCAGGAGGTAGGTTTTGGACCAAGTGCTCTTGATCACGGGCGGCGGGCGCGGCATCGGCGCCGCCACCGCCGTGCTCGCCGCGCAGCGCGGCTACGCGGTGGCCGTCAACTACGCCAGCAACTCTCTGGCCGCCGACGAGGTGGTGCGCACCATCCGCGCGGGCGGCGGCACCGCCATGGCCGTGCAGGCCGACGTGGGCGACGAGGCGCAGGTGCTCGCCATGTTCCAGAAGGTCGACGCGAGGTTCGGCCGGCTGACGGCGCTGGTCAACAACGCCGGCGTGGTCGACGTGCAGGCACGCGTCGACGAGATGAGCGTGGCCCGGCTGGAGCGCATGTTCCGCATCAACGTGATCGGCAGCTTCATCTGCGCGCGCGAGGCCGTGCGGCGCATGAGCACGCGCTACGGCGGCGCGGGCGGCGCCATCGTCAACATCTCCAGCGCCGCCTCGCGGCTGGGCTCGCCCGACCAGTACGTCGACTACGCCGCGAGCAAGGGCGCCATCGACACCTTCACCATCGGGCTGGCCAAGGAAGTGGCGGCCGAAGGCATCCGCGTGAATGCAGTGCGCCCCGGACTGATCGATACCGAGATCCACGCCTCGGGCGGCATGCCGGACCGCGCCTTCGATCTCGCGCCCACCGTGCCCATGCAGCGCACCGGCAGCGCAGAGGAAATCGCGGGCGCCATCCTGTGGCTGCTGTCCGCCGAGGCCAGCTACACCACCATGGCCCTGCTCGACGTCGCCGGAGGCCGCTGACCATGAGCACCTCGATGGACCTGATCAAGCCGCTGGTCACGCTGGTGGCCATCGTCAACCCGCTGGCCATCGTGCCGTTCTTCATCCACTACACGCAGGGCTACAGCGATGCGCAGCGCCGCCACACGGTGCGCATGTCGGCCTTCAGCGCTTTCGTGGTGATCGCGGTGAGCGCGCTGCTCGGGCTGCAACTGCTGTCCTTCTTCGGCATCTCGATCGCGAGCTTCCAGGTCGGCGGCGGCCTGCTGCTGCTCATGAGCTCGCTGTCGATGCTGAATGCCAAGCCGGCCGAGAGCAAGACCAACGTCGAGGAGCTGCGCGCCACCGAAGTGAAGGCCTCCATGGGCGCGTCCATCGCGGTGGTGCCGCTCACCATTCCGCTGCTCACCGGGCCGGCCACCATTTCCACCGTGGTCATCTACGCGGACAAGACGCAGCACCTGTGGGAACTCGCGGTGCTGGTCGGCTACGGCGTGGTGGTCGCGCTGGCCACCGCGGTGGCCTTCTCGCTCGCGCAACCCATTGCGCGCGTGCTCGGCAAGACGGGCATCAACATCATGACGCGGCTCATGGGGCTGATCCTCGCTGCGCTCGCGGTAGAGGTGATGGCCGATGGGCTGGGGAAGCTGTTTCCGATCCTGCAGCGCGTGGGCTGATTCATTCAGCCCAGCATCTTCTCGATGATCTTCCAGTGCGCCGGCTCCACCGGCGTGATCGACAGCCGGTTGCCCTTGCGCAGCACGACCAGGTCGGCCAGCTCGGGCCTGGCGCGCAGCTCGGGCAGCGAGAGCAGCCGCGTCTTGCGCAGCGCCTGCACATCCACCAGCAGCCAGCGCGGATCGTCCTTCTTCGAGGCCGCGTCGTAGTAAGGCGACTTCGCATCGAACTGCGTCGGATCGGGCTTGATGCCCGAGGCCACCCGCGCGATGCCGGCGATGCCAGGCTCCGGGCAGCTCGAGTGATAGAACAGCACGCCGTCGCCGACCTTCATGCCGTCGCGCATGAAGTTGCGTGCCTGATAGTTGCGCACGCCGGTCCAGGCTACGGTGGCATCGGGCGCGGCGAGCGCGTCGTCGATCGAGACCTCGTCGGGCTCGGATTTCATCAACCAGTACTGTGGCATTGCGGTCTCTTCACCGAAGGAATTCGCCGCAAATATAAACCCGCACCAGACTGCGCGCCTTCATCGCGGAACACCGCGGAACCGGCTCTGCCGGGCCGCAGGTGTTGCCCCCGGCGAGGGGGTGTGCGTAGCGACACGAAGTGCGCGAAGCATGGGGGAGCGCCGGGTCAGGGTGTCACATAGTCGGACACGACCACCCACTTGCCATCCTTGATCTGCGACAGGCGCGACAGGTCGTTGCCCAGGCGCTTGGTGGCGGTGTAGCTGCTCTTCGGACTGCCGAACATGTCGGGCTCGAAGGTCATGCTGTCCATCGCCTTGATGAAGCTGTCGGTCGTGAGGTTCGGCCCGGCCTTGGTCGCCGCCTTGATGAACGAGTCGATGATCACGTAGCCATACACCGAGAACACGGTCGGGTCTTCGTTGAACTTGGTCTTGTATTTGTTGGCCCAGAAGCGCAGCGGCTGCGACTGCTCGTCGGTGTACGGGTTCTGCACCGTCATGGTGGCGTAGATGCCGTCCATCGCCTTGCCGCCCAGCTTGTGGATCAGGTCGGTGTAGGCCGCGCTCGAGCCCAGGAAGGTCGGGTTGAAACCCGTCTTGCGCGACTCGCCCACGGTGCCGATGGTCTCGCGGATGATGGTGCCGAGCACCACGAGGTCGCAGTTGGCGGCCTTCATCTTGGCGACCTGCGAGCTGAAGTCGGTGGCGCCGCGCTTGAACGAGGTCTTCTCGGCCAGCTCCATGCCGGCGGTCTTCAGGCCCGCCTCGGCGCCGCGCAGCACCTCGAGGCCGAACTCGTCGTCCTGGTAGATGGTGCAGACCTTCTTGGCGCCCTTCTCCTTGATCATCTTGGGCAGGGCCAGGCGGATCTGGTCGTAGTAGGTGGCTGCGAACGAATACTTCAGCCGATTGAGCGGCTCGTACATTTCGCGCGCTGCGGTGATCGGCATGAAGTTGACGATGTTCTTCTCGAACTGCACCGGCATCGCCGCCATGTTCTGCGCCGTGCCGATATGGCCGGCCATGATGAATATCTTTTCCTGGTTCACCAGCTTCTGCGCCGCCAGCACGGCCTTCTTCGGGTCGTAGCCCGAGTCTTCGACGAAGAGCTTGAGCTTGCGCCCATTGAGGCTGCCCTGCTCGTTGAGTTCGTCCACGCGCAGCTGCATGCCGTTGCGCGCCTGCTTGCCGAAGCCCGCGAGCGGACCCGACAGGTCCTGGATCGTGCCGATGCGGATCTCGTCCTTGCTCACGCCCTGCTGCTGAGCGGATGCGAGCGTCGCGATCAGGCCCAGCACGGCCAGCGTCGTCAGTGTCTTGAGCTTCGTCATAGCGGTGTCTCCTCGGGTTGGCAAAAAAGAGGGTCAGCGGTACATGGCGTCGATGCGGCCGGCGTACTTGGTCTGCACCAGCTTGCGCTTGAGCTTCATCGTGGGCGTGAGCTCCTCGTCCTCGGCGCTGAGCTGCGTTTCGAGCAGAAAGAACTTCTTGATCTGCTCGACGCGCGCGAACCTGGCGTTGACGCGATCGATCTCGCCCTGGATCAAATCCTGCACTTCCTTCGTGCGCGTCAGGCTCTCGTAGTTGCTGAACGGCACGTCGTGGTCCTGCGCAAACTTCTCGACGTTCTCCTGATCGATCATGACGATCACCGTGAGGTACGGCCGCTTATCGCCGATGACCACGGCATCGGTGATGTAGGGGCTGAACTTGAGCTCGTTCTCCAGCTCGCTGGGCGTCACGTTCTTCCCACCCGCCGTGATGATGATGTCTTTCATCCGGTCGGTGATGCGGAAATACCCGTCCTCGTCCATCGTGCCCACGTCGCCGGTGTGCAGCCAGCCGTCGGCGTCGATGGTCTCGGCCGTCTTCTCGGGCAGGTTGAGGTAACCCATGAAGACATTGGGGCCGCGCACCAGGATCTCGCCGGTGGCGGGGTCGAGGCGCACCTCGTTGTAGCCGGTGGCCGGGCCGATGGAGCCCGGCTTGATGCGCGTGGCCGGCACCGCGGTCGAGGCGCCGCACGACTCCGTCATGCCCCACACCTCCAGCATCGGCACGCCCAGCGCGAGATACCACTTGACCAGCTCGGGCGAGATGGGCGCCGCGCCCGTCACCAGGAAGCGCGCGCGGTGGATGCCGATGAGCTTGCGCGCGTTGTCCAGCGCGAGCATGCGCGCGAGCCTGAACCTGAACTTCAGCGACGAGCTCACCGGCTCGCCCGCCAGCACGCGGTTGGCGATCTCCTCGCCCACGCCGATGCTCCACCTGTAGGCCGCCTGCTGCAGCGGGCTCGCCTCCTTCAGGGCGATCATCACGCCCGAATAGAACTTCTCCCACACGCGCGGCACGGCCGTGAACACCGTGGGTGCGATCTCGCGCACGTTCTCCGGCACGGTCTCGGGGTTCTCGACGAAGTTGAGGATAGCGCCGGTGTACATCGCGAAGTACTCGCCGCCCATGCGCTCGGCGATGTGGCACAGCGGCAGGAAGCACATGCGCTCGTCGGTCTGGTCCTGCGCGACGAGCGTGTTGTAGCCGCGCGCGGTGTACACGAGCCCGGCATGGCTGTGCATGGCGCCCTTGGGCTTGCCGGTGGTGCCCGAGGTGTAGACGAGGATGGCGAGGTCTTCAGGGCGGCAGGCGGCAACCGTACGTTCGACCGCCTGCGGATCGGCGGCCAGGTGCTGGCGCCCGAGCGCACGCAGCGCGTCGAGGCTCATCACCGCCGCATCGTCGAGGTCGCGCAGGCCTTCCATGTCGAACACGACCAAGCAGCGCAGGCGCGGCAGGCCGGCGCGCACCTCGAGCGCCTTGTCGAGCTGCTCGTCGTCTTCCACGAAGAGCACGGTGGTGCCCGAGTCTTCGCAAAGGTAGTGCACCTGCGAGGCCGCGTCGGTCGGATAGATGCCATTGGAGACACCGCCGCAGCTCAGCACCGCGAGATCGGCGAGCACCCATTCGATGACGGTGTTGGACAGGATCGACGCGCACTCGCCCGGCGCAAAGCCGATGGACTGGAGGCCGGCCGCGATCTCGCGCACCGCGTCGGCGGTCTGGTGCCAGCTCCAGCTGCGCCAGATGCCCAGTTCCTTCTGCCGCATCCAGATGTTGTCGCCGCGCTGCTTCACGGCGTTCCAGAACATCGCGGGAATGGTGTCGCCGGGCACGACAACGTCGAGCCGGGGTGCGAAGGCGTCGAGGTCCCAGAGTCCTTGCATGGCGGCTATCTCCAGGTTTTCTTCTTTTTCCAGCGCCGCTCGCCGCGCACGCCGTCGTCCTTCACGCCGAGGTAGAACTCCTTGATGTCTTCCTTCTCGCGCAGGCGTTCACAGGTGTCTTCCATCACGATGCGGCCGTTCTCCAGCACGTAGCCGTGGTCGGCGGCGTTGAGCGCCATGTTGGCGTTCTGCTCGACCAGCAGGATGGTGGTGCCGCGCTCGCGGTTGATGCGCACGACGATCTCGAAGATCTCTTTCGTCAGCTTCGGACTCAGCCCGAGGCTCGGTTCGTCCAGAAGAATCAGATGCGGCGCGGCCATGATCGCGCGCGAGATGGCGAGCATCTGCTGCTGGCCGCCCGACAGCAGCCCCGCGTCCTGCGTGGCCCGCTCGCGCAGGATCGGGAAGTAGGTGTAGACCGTCTCCATGTCCCGCGCCACGCCGTCGCGGTCCTTGCGGGTGTAGGCGCCCATCAGCAGGTTGTCCTTCACCGACAGCAGCGGGAACACCTCGCGGCCTTCGGGCACGTGGCTCAGCCCCTGCTGGACGATGTGGGCCGGGTCCTTGGCAGTGATGTTCCTGCCCTGGAATTCGATGCTGCCCTTGCGGGGGTCGATGATTCCGGAGATGGTCTTGAGGATGGTCGTCTTGCCTGCGCCGTTCGAACCGAGCACGGTCACGATCTCGCCCTGCCTGACTTTCAGGCTGACGCCACGGATCGCCTTGATCGGACCATAGGCGCTCTCTACGTTGAGAAGCTGAAGGACTGCGTCGCTCATGCCGCCGTCCTCCTCAAGCTGCTCACGTCGTCCACGGTCCCGAGATAGGCCTCGACAACCCGCGCATCGGCTTGCACCTCGCGAGGAGAGCCGGTAGCCAGCACCTCGCCCATGTTCATCGCCAGCACCCGGTCGGACACCTTGGAAACAAGCGACATGTCGTGCTCGACCATCAGCACAGACACGCCCAGCTCATGCTGGATGTCCTGGATCCAGAACGCCATGTCCGCCGTCTCTTCCACATTGAGCCCCGAAGAAGGCTCATCGAGCAGCAGCAGCTTCGGCTCCGTGCACAACGCACGTGCCAGCTCGACGACCTTGCGAACGCCATAAGGCAACCCCGCCACCATCGAATCGCGATGGTGCTGCAGGTCCAGCAGCTCGATCACCTGCTCCGCCTTCTCGCGCGCCTCGATCTCCGCGAGCCGCGTGGCGGGCGTGAAGAACACCTCGCTCCAGAACCCCGTCTTCCGGTGCGTATGACGGCCGATCAGCAGGTTGTGCAGCACCGTCGCGTGCTCGAACAGTTCGATGTTCTGGAAGGTGCGCGCAATGCCCAGCGCGGCAATCGCATGCGGGGCCTGCTGGGTCAGCGCAATGGCGCCGCCCTCCTCGCCATGCCACGTGATCTCCCCCATGGTCGGCGTGTAGATGCGGCTGATCAGGTTGAACACCGTCGTCTTGCCCGCCCCGTTCGGCCCGATCAGCGTGAACACCTCGCCACGCCGCACATCGAAGCTCACCTTGTTGACCGCCAGCACCCCGCCGAAGCGCACGCTCAGCTCCTTGGCCGAAAGAAGAATGTCGCCGCTCATCTCTGGGCTCCGTCACTCGCCGGCGCGCAGGACTGCCGCACCCCGTTCGCAGGACACCGCGGAACCGGCTTTGCCGGGCAGCAGGTGTCGCCCCCGGCGAGGGGGTTGGCGAAGCGACACGGAGTGCGCGAAGCCTGGGGGAGTGTCATCTCAGCCGGTCCGACTTGGTGAACGACTTCTGCCGCTTGAACAATCCGCGGCGATAGAACGGAAAGAGCTGCAGCCATGTGCGCACCTTGAGCCATCGGCCGTACAGCCCCAGCGGCTCGAACAGCACGAAGGCGATCAGCACCACGCCATAAACCAGCCCCTGCAGCCCCGGCGCCTGGCCGATGACCGCCGGCAGCCAGTCCTTGCCAATGGAGATCAGCTGCGGCATCGCAATCAGGAAGATCGCACCCAGGAACGCGCCGTGCACCGAACCGAGCCCGCCGATCACCACCATCAGCAGCAGGTCGATCGACTGCAGGATGCTGAACTGGTCCGGCGAGATGAAGCTGAGCTTGTGCGCATACAAGGCCCCGCCCAGGCCCGCGAGCGCCGCCGAGATCGCGAACGACATCGTCTTGTAGCGTGCGAGGTGAATGCCCATGCTCTGCGCCGAGATCTCCGAATCGCGGATCGCGACAAAGGCGCGACCCGTCGGCGAGCGCAGCAGGTTCAGGATGCCCAAGGTGGAAATCACCGCAACCACCAGGCACAGGAAGTAGAAGCCATCGCCCGAGCCCAGCGACCAGCCGAATATCTCCGGCGCCTTCACATGCAGGCCGGCATTGCCGCCCGTCACGCTCTCCCACCGCGCGAACACTTCCTCGACGATGAAGCCGAACGACAGCGTCGCGATGCCCAGGTAGATGCCCTTCACGCGCAGCGCCGGCAGCGCGACCACCACGCCCACCGCCGCCGACAGCGCCGCGGCCGCGATCAGCGCAACCGGAAACGGCACACCGGCGTTCGTCAGCACGCCCTGCGTATAAGCGCCCGCGCCAAGAAACGCCGCATGCCCGATCGAGAACTGCCCCGTGAACCCGGCCAGCAGCATGAGCCCCAGGCCGACGATCCCGTAGATCAGCACGAAGGTCAGCTGCGCGAGCCAGTATTCGTCGATCACCCATGGTGCGACGACCAGGAACGCCACCAGCAGGCTGTACCAGAACACATGCCCGCCGTGCCGGGCAAGGCGGATGTCCTGGTCGTAGCTGGTCTTGAAGATGAAGCGCATGAACGATCAAACTTTCTTGCGCAGCTTCTCGCCGAACAGACCGTTCGGCTTGATCATGAGCATCAACAGCACCACGATGTACGGCGCCGTGTCCTTGAAGCCATCGGGCAGATAGAAGCCCGCGAACGACTCGACGATGCCGATGACCAGCCCACCGACGATGGCACCCGGCAGGCTGCCGAAACCGCCGACCACCGCCGCCGGAAAGGCCTTGAGCCCGATGAAGCCCATGTTCGCGTGCACGAAGGTGATGGGCGCGAGCAGCATGCCCGCGATGGCCGCGACCGCCGCCGCCAGGCCCCACACCAGCCCGTTGAGCCGCTTCACCGGAATGCCCATGTAGTAGGCCGCCAGCTGGTTCTGCGACGAGGCCTGCATTGCGATGCCGAGCTTGCTGTAGCGGAACATCGCGAACAGCAGGGCGCAGAGGATGGCGGTGGCGATGATGATCGCGAGCTGTTCGAGGTTGACCACCAGCTCGCCCAGTTTCCAGATCTGGTCCTTGTAGGGCACGGGGAGCGTGTGGGTGTCGGTCCCGATGCCCGGCACCATGGTGATGAGCCCGCGCGCCACGTAGGCGATGCCGATCGTGAGCATCACGATGGAGAACTGCGGCTGCCCGAGGATCGGCCGGATCACCACCAGTTCGAGCAGCACGCCGAAAGCCGCCATCGCCACCACGGCAAGGATCGCCGCGAGCCAGAATGGGAGGCCGAACAGCGACATGCCCGCGAAGGCACCGAAGGCCCCGAGCATCATCAGGTCGCCCTGCGCGAAGCTCACGGTTTCGGTGGCCTTGTAGATCAGCACGAAGCCCAGCGCGATCAGGCCGTAGATGCAACCTTGCGCAATGCCCGACAGCAGGAGTTGGAGGATCTGCATGGGGCCTCTTCGCGCCTACTGCCTGAAGCCGCCCGCCGCGTCGTGCAGCGCAAGCCGGCGCGATCCGGCCACGATGTCGCTGGGCTTGAGGCCGTAGACCTGGCGGATCGAATGGCTGAAGTGCGTCGAGTCGGGGTAGCCGGTGTCGAGCGCGATATCGGTCAGCGTGCCGGCCTGGCGCACGTAGCGCAGCAGGCTGCGCGCGCGCTTCCAGGCCCGGAAGGCGCGAAACGCCATGCCGGTCTCCTGCTTGAACAGATGCAGGAAGCGCGAGAACGACAGGTGCACCGAGGCCGCGCAGTCTTCGGCCGAGGCGGGCGCCGCGGGGTCGGCGACGAGGGTGTCGATGACCTTGCGGATGCGCGCGTCGATCGGTCGCGGCGCAAGCACCTCGCCGAAGAACAGCGCATCGAAATCGAAGCCGTCGAATTCCGAGCCGCGGCCCGAGGCCGCGAGCAGGTGCGCATGGGCCTCGCGCACACGCCGCGCGAAGGCGGGCGCATCGACCGGGCCGCAGTGCCGCATGAACGCCGGCAAGCGCGCGGGGTCGACCGATTCCGATTCGATCAACAGGTTGAAGATCAGCGGATGCTCGCTCTCGACATGGTGCGGCACCTGCGGCGGCACCACGATCAGCTCGCCCGCCTGCCAGGCGCCGCCGCCGATGCGGATGCGGATCGGCGGCACGCCCGCGGGCGACAGGTACACGCCGTGCCCGCCCATCGTGCGCTCGGCGGCCGCGCCGAGCAGCCCAGCGTAGAACACGCGCTGCGGCGTGAGCCACATGAGGCGTTCACCCTGTGGTGCGCCGCCGTTGTCCGACGGCGCAGTCCTCGTTCGCTGCATGGTGCCTGTCTCCTGCATCGGGGTCGATTGCCAACGGTGGATGGTGTCGCGCTCGCTGGATCGTAGCGGCGCAGGCCGGCGGCGCGGCGTGCATTTGCGCGGGGACTTTCCCTAGGCCCTTGCGAACGCGCGGCGCAGCTCGGCGGCACAGAGCGCGACCGCGGTGCCGGCCTCGTCGAGCACCTTGCCCATGGTGATGAAGCCATGGATCTGGCGCTCGAAGCACACGTACGCAGCGCTGTTGCCGGCGGCCGTGAGCGCCTCGGCATACGCGGCGCCTTCGTCGCGCAGCGGGTCGTAGCCGGCCGTGACGACGAGCGCCGGCGGCAGGCCCGCGAGGTCGGTGTGCAGCAGCGGCGAAGCACGCCAGTCGAGGTCGTGCTCCGGGTCGGTGATGTAGTGGTCGTGGAAGTACGTCATCGTGTCGCTGGTCAGCAGGTAGCCCTGCCCGTTGGCATGGTGCGATGGATGGCCGCGGCGCATGTCGGTGGCCGGGTAGATCAGCAGCTGGTAGGCGATGGGCAGGTCGCCGGCATCGCGTGCGGCGATCGACACCACGGCCGCGAGGTTTCCGCCAGCGCTGTCGCCGCCCACGGCGAGGCGGCTCGCGTCGAGCCCCAGCGCGGCGGCCTCGCGGCGCACCCAGCGGGTGGCGGCGAGCACGTCGTCCACCGCTGCGGGAAAGCGGTGCTCCGGGCCCATGCGGTAGTCGACCGCGACCACGGCGCAGCCGGCGCCGTTGGCCAGTTCGCGGCACAGCACGTCGTGCGTGTCGAGGTTGCCGATGACCCAGCCGCCGCCGTGGTAGTACACCAGCACCGGCAGCGGACCGGCGCCCGAACCCAGGGGCCTGTACAGACGCACCGGGATGGGGCCGTGCGGCCCTTGCGCGGCCAGGTCGCGCACCTCGGCCACCTCGGCCGGCAGCGGCTGCAAGGCGGCGCGGCGCTCGCGATAGAAGGCCCGCGCGTCGGCAGGCGAGAGGGTGTGAGTCGGCGGAATGCCGCGCGCCTCGATGAAGTCGAGCAAGGCGCGCGCCTGGGGATGCAGCATGGTGTCTCCGGGAGGTCGAGCGGGCGTCGCTCGATCTCCCCGCACCATGCCCGCGCCGCTGCGGCGCGGCTTGCGGAAACTGGCTATGCCTTGCGCGGCTTCACGCGCGAGGCGGCTTCCCTGGCGAGCCTGCGGGCGGTGCCGGTGTCGGCTGCATGCACCAGCGCCACGCCCATGCGGCGCTTGGGGAAGCTCTCGGGCTTGCCGAACAGGCGCACGTCGCTGCCGGGCACCTGCAAGGCCTCGGCCACGCCGTCGAAGGCGATGCCGGTGGCGTCCACGCCGCCGTAGATCACGGCGCTGGCGCCCGGGCTCTTGAGCGAGGTATCGACCGGCAGGCCGAGGATGGCGCGCGCATGCAGCTCGAACTCGTTCTGCCACTGCGTGGCCATGGTGACCATGCCGGTGTCGTGCGGGCGGGGGCTGACTTCGCTGAACCAGACTTCGTCGCCCTTCACGAACAGCTCGACGCCGAACAGGCCCTGCCCGCCGAGGTCGGCCGTGACGGCCTGCGCGATCTGCTGCGCCTTCTGCAGCGCGGCGGGCGCCATGGGGTGCGGCTGCCAGCTTTCCACGTAGTCGCCGCTCACCTGCACATGGCCGATGGGGTCGCAGAACCTGGTTTCCACGGCGCCTGCGGCATCCTTGGCGCGCACGGTCAGCAGCGTGATCTCGTAGTCGAAGTCGATGAAGCCCTCGACGATCACGCGGCCGTGGCTCACGCGGCCGCCGGCCATGGCGTAGTCCCAGGCCTTCTGCACGTCGGCCGGGCCGTCGATCTTGCTCTGGCCCTTGCCGGAGCTGCTCATCACGGGCTTGACGATGCAGGGGTAGCCGATGCCTGCGTCGATGGCCGCCTGCAGTTCGGCCAGCGAGTCGCAGAACTTGTAGGGGCTGGTGGGCACGCCCAGCGTCTCGGCGGCCAGGCGGCGGATGCCTTCGCGGTCCATGGTCAGGCGGGCGGCGCGGGCGGTGGGAATCACGCGCACCACACCCGCGTCTTCGAGCTGCTGGAGCATGGGCGTGGCGATGGCCTCGATCTCGGGCACCACCAGCGCGGGCTTCTCGGCCTCGATCAGCGCCTTGAGTTGCTCGGGGTCGCTCATGGTGATGGTGCGCGCGTGGTGCGCCACCTGCTGGCCGGGGGCGTTCTCGTAACGGTCGACCGCGATGGTCTCGACGCCGAGGCGCTGCAGGGCGATCAGCACCTCCTTGCCGAGTTCGCCGGAGCCGAGAAGCATCACGCGGGTTGCCGAGGGGGAAAGGGGGGTGCCGAGGGTGGTCATGGTCGGAGGTCGGAGAAAGCGGTGGAAAGCGTGGGAAAAAGCAACCGCCGCACTGTAAGCCACCGGCGGGCCGACGGTGTCGCACGCGGCAACGGCGCGGCCCGGGGGCTGCTTCACAATCGAAGTTTTCGCCGCGGCGCCAGCCTCGCGCACCCTTCTTTTCGTTTTCTCTCAAGGAGTTTTCTCATGGCTATTCAGACTGTCGGCATCATCGGCGCCGGAACGATGGGCAACGGCATCGCGCAGGCCTGCGCGGTGGCCGGCGTGAAGGTGGTGATGGTCGACATCGCCCAGGCGGCGGTCGACAAGGGCCTGGCCACGGTGTCGGGCAGCCTCGACCGCCTGATCAAGAAAGAGAAGCTCACCGCCGAGCAGAAGACCGCCGCGCTGGCGCTCATCAAGGGCTCGACCAACTACGACGACCTGAAGAGCGCACAGCTGGTCATCGAGGCGGCCACCGAGAACCACGCACTCAAGCTGAAGATCCTCAAGCAGGTCGACGACATGCTGGCACCCGAGGTGATCATCGCCTCGAACACCTCGTCGATCTCGATCACGCAGCTGGCCGCCGCCACCTCGCGCCCCGACCGCTTCATCGGCATGCACTTCTTCAACCCGGTGCCGATGATGGCGCTGGTGGAGCTGATCCGCGGCTACCTCACGAGCGACGCCACGCACGACACGGTGAAGGAACTGGCCGAGCGCCTGGGCAAGTCGCCCATCACCGTGAAGAACGCGCCGGGCTTCGTGGTCAACCGCATCCTGGTGCCGATGATCAACGAGGCCTTCTTCGTGCTGGCCGAGGGCATCGCCACGGCGGAAGACATCGACGCCGGCATGAAGCTGGGCTGCAACCAGCCCATCGGCCCGCTGGCACTGGCCGACATGATCGGGCTGGACGTGTGCCTGGCGGTGATGGAGGTGTACCTGGAGCAGTTCGGCGACTCCAAGTACCGCCCCTGCCCGCTGCTGAAGGAAATGGTCGCCGCGGGCCAGCTGGGCCGCAAGACGGGCCGCGGCGTCTACACGTACTGATCGAGCGAAAACAACAACAAGGAGACAAGAACGCCATGACCGCCACGCCCACAATCCCACCGGCAGAAGGCTGCATCGACACCGAGGTGCTCGGCCACGTGCTGCTGATCGGCATCAACCGCCCCGCCAAGCGCAACGGCTGGACGCCGCCGATGTTCAGGCAGCTCGCCGAGGCCTACACCCGGCTCGACGACGACCCGAACCTGCGCGTGGGCGTGCTGCACGCCTTCGGCGACCACTTCACGGCAGGCCTCGACCTGCCGGCGGTGGCCGAGTACATGAAGCGTGGCGAGAAGGCGGTTCCGCAGGGCCTGGTGGAGCCGCACGACTTCGGGCTCGAAGGCTACCGCCGCCGCACCAAGCCGATGGTGGCTGCCGTGAAGGGCATCTGCTTCACGGTCGGCATCGAGCTGATGCTGGGCGCCGACATCGTGGTGGCAGCCGACGACTGCCGCTTCTCGCAGATGGAAGTGCAGCGCGGCATCATGGCCACGGGAGGCGCCACGCTGCGCATGGCCGAGCGTGCCGGCCTGGGCAACGCGATGCTGCACCTGCTCACGGCCGACGAGTTCGACAGCGCCGAAGCCTATCGCCTCAACTTCGTGCAGAAGGTGGTGCCGGCCGGCCAGGAGCTCGACGCGGCGCTGGCCATTGCGCAGCGCATCGCCGCCCAGGCGCCGCTGGCGGTGGTGGCCACGCGGCTCAACGTGCTGAAGGCCATCGAGCATGGACCGCTGGCCGCGGTGTCGGAATTCATCGAGACGCAGAAACGCCTGTCGAACAGCGAGGACGCCGCCGAGGGCGTGCGCTCTTTCGTCGAACGCCGGCCGGCGCGCTTCAGCGGCCGTTGATCCTTTCACCGAGAACAACAACATGCCCTTTTTCGTTCGCACGGCGCTCGCCGCCGCATTCACCCTGCTCGCCGTGAACACCACTTCCGCACAGACGCCCACGCCTCCCGCGCTGCCCGACCCCGCGGCCACCTCGGTCGACGCGCTGGGCTGGATGAAGGGCTTCCCGCCCGCACCGGACAAACTCATCACCTTCGACAACCCGGCCGGCGGCGTGTTTCCGCGCACGCGCTGGAGCTTCTCGCACGTGCGCGAGACCGTGCCCACCGCCAACGTGTGGCGCGGCAGCGGCGCGGCCAGCCCGCTGCCGGCGGCCACGTCACCCGTCCAGATCGAAGCCGTGACGTTCAAGCCTCTTGGAAGTGCAGGCAGCGACCAGACGCTGAACTTCGCCCAGATGATCTCCGGCACCTACACCGACGGCATCCTCGTGATGCACCGCGGCAAGGTGGTCTACGAGAAGTACTTCGGCGCACTCACGCCCGAGCGCCCGCACATCGCGATGTCGGTCACCAAGTCCTTCGTGGGCACGCTGGCCGCCATCCTCGCGGACGAAGGCAAGCTCGATCCGGCCGCACCGGTCACCAAGTACATCCCCGAGCTCAAGGACACGGCGTACGGCGACGCCACCGTGCGCCAGGTGATGGACATGACCGTCGGCGTGCACTACTCCGAGAACTACGCCGACCCGAAGGCCGAGATCTGGGACTACGCCCGTGCCGGCGGCATGCTCACGCAGGGCCAGAACTACATCGGACCCAAGTCGTTCTACGAATTCCTCGTCACGCTGAAGAAGGAAGGCGAGCACGGCGACGCCTTCGCCTACAAGACGGTCAACGCCGAGGTGCTGGCCTGGATCGTGCGCCGCGCCAGCAACCAGTCGCTGGCCGACCTGCTGAGCGAAAAGATCTGGCGCCGCATCGGCGCCGAGCAGGACGCCTACTTCATGGTCGACCGCATCGGCACCGAGTCGGGCGGCGGCGGCCTCAACACCGTGCTGCGCGACCTCGCGCGCTTCGGCGAGACCATGCGCAACGGCGGTCGCGCCTCCAACGGGCAGCAGGCCATTCCGAAGGCGGTGGTGGAAGACATCCAGCGCGGCGGCGACCCGGCGAAGTTCGTGAAGGCCGGCTATGCGCTGCTCAAGGGCTGGTCGTACCGCGACATGTGGTGGGTGTCGCACAACCCGCACGGCGCCTACATGGCGCGCGGCATCCACGGCCAGAGCATCTACGTGGACCCGAAGGCCGAGGTGGTGATCGTGCGCTACGCCGCGCATCCGGTGGCGGGCAATGCGGGCAACGACCCGCTGACGCTGCCGGCGTTCCATGCCGTGGCCGAGGCGCTGATGCGCCCCTGAGCCGCTTCTCTTTCTAGGCGGCCGCCCGCTCGCGGGCAATCACGAGCAGCCCGTCCATGATCAGGCTCTCGACCAGCTCGAAGTGCCCGTTCATGACCGGCGCCATCTTCCAGCCCGCGCCGCCGGTCATGTAGCAGGCCGGATCGGCGCCGCAGTGCGAGCGCACGTGCTGCACCATGCGCTCGACCGCGCCGGCGATGGCGTAGGTGCCGCCGCTGGTCAGCGCATCGCTGGTGTTGGTGGGGAATTCGCGCACCTCGCCGGTCGGCACGTGCAGCCCGGCCGTGCCCGACTCCAGCGCGCGCAGCATGATGCCGTGGCCCGGCAGGATCAGCCCGCCGAGGAACCTGCCGTCCGCGTCGATCGCCTCGACGGTCACGGCGGTGCCGATCATCACCACCACCATCGGCCGCGGCGGCTGTCCCGGCCTTGCGGCGAGCATGCGGTGGCGCGCGCCGATCATCGCCACGAAGCGGTCGGCGCCCAGGCGGGTGGGATGGTCGTAGCCGTTCACGATGCCGGCCTCGCCCGCGCTGGACATCACCCAGCGCGGCGCGCAGTCGAAACGCTCGACGATCTGTTCCTCGGCACGCCGGCGCACCGCGTCCCCGGCCACCACGCAGCCCAGCATGGAACCGGGCGCCGGCAGGTCGGCCCAGGGGCCGTCGGCCAGCCGTTCGATGTGGTCGAGGAATTCGGCGCCGTGCGCCTGCAACTCGGCGCCGGGGCGGGCCGAGTCGTAGAGCGCCCATTTGAGGCGGGTGTTGCCGATGTCGATGGCGAGGAAGGGGGATGGCATGCGCGGGATTATTGCGACTTTGTCGTTATTCCTGCTGGCACCTCGTCGACACGCGGCGTGGGCCTACGCGGCGCTGCCCCGTCGCGCCGGTAAATTGGCAGGTCCATCCACCAACTACGGCACAAGGAGAACACCATGGGTTTGCTCAGTTTCATCAAGGAGGCGGGTGAAAAACTGTTCGGCGGCTCGTCGGCGCAGGCCGCCACGCCAGACGCCAACCAGGCCGCCGCCGCGGCCATCAAGACCTACATCGAAACGCAGAACCTCGGCCTCACGGGGCTCCAGGTGACCTATGCGGCGAGCAGCGGCGTGGTCACCCTCGCGGGCCAGGCGCCATCGCAGGAGGCCAGCGAGAAAGCCTCGCTGGCAGCAGGCAACGTGGCGAACGTGACGAGCGTCGAGAACAACCTCGTCGCACCGGCCGCGCCGCCCGCGCAGTACCACGACGTGGTGAAGGGCGACACGCTCTCGGCCATCTCGAAGAAGTACTACGGCGATGCGAACAAGTACAACGCGATCTTCGAGGCGAACAAGCCGATGCTGAGCAGCCCCGACAAGATCTATCCGGGGCAGAAGCTGCGCATTCCGCCGCTCTGAACTGGCGCTCGAAAGGGCAGTCTCGAGGCCTGCCGAGGAATCGGTGGGCCTTTTTGCTTCTTTCGGGGTGCGTGCGAATGGCACCGGGTGCTCCCCGCAGCGAAATGAAGGAGGAGGCCGAAGGCCGGAGGACATTCGCGGAGCAAGGTACCCCGTCGGCGTGAGCGCACCCCGAACGACTCAGTTCTGCTTCCAGGGCAACCCACGCTTGCGCCAGCCGCCGATGAGTCCGCGATGCCCCTGGTCGTCCGGATTCCCCTCGAAGCCTTCGAGGATGTTGTAAGCCTCTGCGCCCAGTTCGGTTGCGCGCTTGGCGGCCGCGATGGAGCGCACGCCGCTGCGGCACAGCAGCACCAGCTTCTTCCGGCCTTCGGCGGCGGCACGGATGCCGTCGTCGAACGCGGGGTTCATCGCCATGCCCGGCCACTGCTTCCAGGCCAGCGGCACGGCGCCGGGTACGTAGCCGACCCATTCGCGCTCGGCGTCGGTGCGCACGTCGATCATCACGGCCTCGCCGCTGGCCATCCATTGCGCCGCCTGCTCGGGCGTCACGTCGCCAGCGTAGCCTTTGTTCTCCACGGATTCGGTCATTTCCTTGCTTCCTTCCTTTTCTGCGACGCGGTTTTCAATCACTGGAATTCTTCATCTGTTCGATCAGTTCGAACAGGCCCATGCCCAGCAGCATGGCGCCCACGAAGACCACGGCCTTGAACTCGCCCGTGCCGAGCGAGACCAGCGCGGGGCCGGGACAAAAGCCCGCTACACCCCAGCCAACGCCGAACAGCAGGCTGCCGCCGACGAGGCGACGGTCGATCCGGCGCGCGGTGGGCAGCATGATCGGCGCGCCCAGCAGCGACAGCTTGCGCCGGCGCGCGAACAGGAAGGCGGCGGCGCTCACGATCACCGCCCCGCCCATCACGAATGCGAGCGAGGGGTCCCAGGCGCCGGCAAGGTCGAGAAAACCGAGCACCTTGGCCGGATTGGCCATGCCGGAGACGATGAGGCCGAGCCCGAAGACCAGGCCGGCGAGCAGGGAGGCGATGACGGTCGGCATGAGGGCGAATCGCTCCTTCATCACAGGTTCAACAGATGACGCGCCACGAACACCGTGGCGAATCCGGTGGCCATGAAAGCCCCGGTGGCGGCCAGCGAACGCGGCGACAGCCTCGCCACGCCGCACACGCCGTGGCCGCTGGTGCAACCCGCACCGTAACGCGTGCCCACGCCCACCAGCAGGCCGGCCAGTGCGAGCGCGCCATAGCCGGCATCGATCCGTGCCGCGGGCAGCACGGCAAACAGCCCGCAGGCGGCGGGTGCACCGATCAGTCCGAGCACGAAGGCCGCGCGCCAGGCCACGTCGCCCTTCACGGGGCGCAGCAAACCGCCCAGCACGCCGCTGATGCCCGCGATGCGCCCGTTGAGCAGCACGAACATCGCCGCAGCGATGCCGATGAGAACGCCGCCGGCCAGCGCGGTCCATGGCGTGAAATGCGGCCAGTCGATGGCGGCCATCTTCAGTCCTCCTTCGGGCAGTAGAGACGGTAGAGCACCGCGAGGATGTCGAGCAGCGCGGCATCGGCGACGCTGTAGTAGATGTTCTTTCCCTCGCGGCGGGTGCTGACCACGCCTTCCGCGCGCAGCACCGAGAGTTGCTGCGACAAGGTAGGCTGGCGGATGCCCAGCGCGCTTTCGAGGTCGCTCACGCACATCTCGCCCTGCGAGAGCTGGCACAGCAGCAGCAGCCGGTCTTCGTTGGCCAGCAGCTTGAGCACCGCGACCGCCTGGCGGGCACCGCCGCGCAGCACTTCGGGATCGATGATGAGGGTGGAAGCCTTCATGGAGGGCAATGTCGGTTAGTTCGCCAATATTATATCTATTAATATAATATCAACGGCTTGACTGAAGGAGTGCCCATGACGACGACCGCAGCGCCCCGCCGCACCACCACCCAGGCATTCTTCGATCCCGTGACGGGTACGGTGTCCTACGTGATCTGGGACCACGCCACGAAGCACGCCGCGATCATCGATCCGGTGCTGGAGTACGACTTCAGGTCCGGTCACACCAGCACCGCCTCCGCCGACCGCCTGCTGGCCTATGTGCGTGAGCAGGCGCTGCAGGTCGACTGGATCCTTGAAACCCACGCGCACGCCGACCACCTCTCGGGCGCGCGCCATGTGCAGTCGCAGGCCGGCGGGCGCATCGCCATCGGCGAGCACATCCGCACGGTGCAGGCCACCTTCCGCGCGCTCTACAACCTGGAGCGCGACTTCCTGCCCGACGGCAGCCAGTTCGACCATCTCTTCAAGGACGGCGAATCCTTCCGCATCGGCGACGCCGAGGCGGTCGCGCTCCTGGTGCCCGGCCACACGCCGGCCGACATGGCGTACCTCGTGGACGGCGCGGTCTTCGTCGGCGACACGCTCTTCATGCCCGACCTGGGCAGCGCGCGCGCAGACTTCCCCGGCGGCGACGCACGCCAGCTCTATCGCTCGATGCACCGGCTGCTCGCCCTGCCGCCCGGGACGACCATCTATGTCTGCCACGACTATCCGCCCGCCACGCGCGAGCCCCGCTGGCAGAGCAGCGTGGCGGAACAGCGCGCCCACAACATCCATGTGCGCGACGGCATCGGCGAAGAAGAATTCGTGCGCATGCGCACCGCGCGCGACGCCACGCTCGACGTGCCGACGCTGATCCTGCCGTCGATGCAGGTCAACGTGCGCGCCGGGCGATTTCCGCCGCCCGATGACAACGGGGTGGCCTACCTGCGCATTCCGCTGAATGCCCTTCCGGTCCATCGAGGCGCGGCCGCCCCGCAGTGATGGCTCAGCGCCGCCGCTCCACGTATGGCCGCGCCTGCAGCAGCACGATGCGGTCGCCCACGGTGGCCCACTCGATGTCCTGGTCCACCGCGTTGAAGGTGCGCTTCACAGCCGCGCCCACGTTGGCGAGGCGCACCACCAGCTCGTCGGTCAGCACATTGCGGCCCACCTCCACCGGCACTTCCTTCACGCCGCCTTCCTTGTCGAGCTGCAGCGACGTTTCTTCGGCCGAACGGCTCAGCACCTGGATCGCCTTCGACCAGCTCGAATACATCACCTGCTCCGCCACCCGCTGCCCCTCGACCACGCGGATGCCGATGCCGCGCTTGGCCGAGATGTAGGTGACGTGCGGATGCCCCGCATCGAACGGGTCGCGGGTGATCATGACGCCAGCGTTGGTCGAGTCGATGGCGGTCTGCACGAACACCCCCATCAGCACCGACTCGGCGCCGAAGCCCGCGGCGCTGCGCGCCTCCCAGGCCTCGGGGTTGAAGACCGAGGCCCAGACCTTCTTCACTGCGACCTCGAGCGCATCGCCGGTCTTGACGTTGGGCACCGTGGTGTAGAGCCCCGCGCCGCTGAAGCCGGGCAGGTCTTCGGAGTTGGACGAGCTGCGCACGAACACGCCGCCGCCGCCCAGTTGCGACTGCCACGCGGCGCGCCATGCGGCGGCGGTGGCCGCGTCGACCGGCCATTGCACGATCTCGTCGCGCAGTTGCGCCAGCGCCTTCTGCCGGGCCTTCGGATCGCTCGCGAAGCCTGGCTGCTGCTGCATGCGCGCGATGCGCTCGGCCAGGCCGTTGGCGCGCATGAAGCGGTCGTAGTGCGCGAACGGAATGCAGAAGCCGTCGGGCACCGAAGTGCCCGGAATGTGCGCGGCCAGCATGGCGCCGAGGTTCGCGGCCTTGGTGCCGCACTGCGCGCTGTTGCGCGCGCGCAGCGAGGCCAACGGCAACAGACGGGTTTCGTGCAGGTCGGGCCTGATGGCGCGCGCGCTGCCGGGCGTCGCGCCGGTGGCGGCGGTGCGCACGGCGCGCGGCGGCAGGGCGGCGATCTCTTCGGGCGCGAGGCGGCGCACCTGGTAGCCCGAGGCCGCGACCTTCAATGCCACCCACTGGCCCGCGTGTGCCTTCAGCACTGTGGCGGCATCGCGCACGTAGGCGTTCGGAATGCCCCATCCCTTGGCCAGCAGGTTGACGTGCGACAGCGCGGTCGACGGCCGCTCGGTCAGCACGCCCGCCACCGGCGGCAGGCTGATCGGCACCTGCCGCAGCACGGCGATGTCGTCGGGCAAAAGTGCGAGCTGGGCGTTGATGCCCGATTCGTCGTCCACGATGCGCACGCGGCCGGTGGCGGTGCCGAGGTTCATCGGCAGAAATGGCTGCTCGCGGATCAGCGCCTCCTGGCTCACGAAGTCGATGCCGGCTTCCTTCGCCACGCGTTCGTGCAGCGTGGAGTTGGTCTTGAACTTCACGGGCGCGAAGAAGCTGGCCTTGACCTGCGCGTCGGCCTGCCTCAGCAGCGGCGCAGTGAGCCGGTCGCCCTCCCAGAACTCGTAGGTGAAGGTGCCGATGTTCTGCTGCCAGCTCAGCGTGCCGAACAGGAAGCGGCGGTCGGGCACGAGGTAGTTGCGGTCGATCTCGCGCTTGATCGTGTTCGGCGTGAGCCGGGTGTCGCGCAGGAAGCGTACGTGCAGCTGGTAGCGCGGCGTGTCGATGTAGTACATGCGCGCCGGCTTCGCCTGCCGGTCGACGGCGAACAGCACGTGCGCGAGCTGCATCGGCGTGCCGGCGTCGTAGACGCGCGCCAGCTGGTCGAAGTCCCCCTGGCTGCGCAGCGCGGGCAATGACGACGGCACCGCGGGGCGCGGCGCGAGCTGCGCGGCCGGGCCGTCGGGCAGAGGCTGGTTTTGCTGCTGGTAATACGAGGGCTTGCGCGCCAGCTGGGCCGCGGCGGGCATGGCCGCCAGAACCATGGCGAGCGCTGCGCAAAGCGCGATCAAGCTATCGGTTTCGGAGCGCATGGCGCCCGTGGGGCGTGCGCGATCCTGGTTTTTCATGGGGGATTTCTTCCTTACAGCCGGTTGCCGAATGCACGCGCGCTTCACCAAGCAGCGGGTTGGCGATGACAGCGGCAGCGGATTCTCGCGCGTTACATATTCAGCGCTTTCGCATTGTCCCAACGACCGGGGAGAACAACGCCATGAGCCCATCCGCCATTTCCATGCATTCCGCCACGCTGCGCCGCTGGCTGCTCGGCCTGGCCATGCTGTGCGTCGGCCTCGCGGCCAGCGCCCAGCAGGACCCGCCGGGCCGCGTGGCCCGTCTCAACTTCCACCAGGGCACCATCAGCTTCGCGCCGGCCGGCGACGACAGCTGGTACGACGCGCAGCCCAACCGCCCCATCACCACCGGCGACCGCCTCTGGACCGACCGCAATGCCCGCGCCGAGGTGTACATCGGCTCGGCAGCCCTGCGGCTCGACGGGCAGACGCACGTGGAGTTCTCCGAGCTCGACGACGACACGGCGCGCATCACCTCGAACCAGGGCAACCTGCAGCTGCGGGTGCGCGACGAGCTGGCAGGCCAGCGCTTCGAGGTCGACACCGGCAACCTCGCGGTGGTGATCGACGCGCCGGGCGAATACCGCATCGCCTCCGATCCGGCCGCCGGCACCACCTGGGTGGCCGTGGCCTCGGGCCGCGCCACGCTCTATGGCGAGAACGGCCAATCGCAGTCGCTGGCCGCGCGCCAGCAGCTCACCGTGTCGGGCCGCGACCTCGCGGCCGTGGGCGGTGCGCCGCCGCAGGCTGGCGGCTTCGACGCCTGGGTGGCCGAGCGCAACCGCATCGAGGACCAGTCGGTCTCGGCGCGCTACGTGTCGCGCGAAGTGGTCGGCTACCTGCAGCTCGACAACTACGGCGACTGGCAGAACGACGCCACGTACGGCGAGGTCTGGTTCCCGCGCAACGTCGATGCCGACTGGGCGCCGTACCGCGACGGCCAGTGGGTCAACGTCGCGCCGTGGGGCCTGACCTGGGTCGATGCCGCGCCTTGGGGTTTCGCACCCTTCCATTACGGACGTTGGGCGCGCGTGGGTTCGCGCTGGGGCTGGGTGCCGGGGCGGACGAGCGGCCGGCCGGTGTATTCGCCGGCGCTGGTCGGCTTCGTGGGCGGCGGTGCGAACGCGGGCGTCCAGATCGGCAACGGCCGCAGCGGCGTGGGCTGGTTCCCGCTGGCCCCGGGCGAGCAATGGCGCCCCGGCTACCACGCGAGCCAGCGCCATGTGGACCAGGTGAACCGCATGGCCATCTACAACCGTCAGGCCGGGCCGCGCAACGACTTCTATGCCAACCAGCAGATGCCGGGCGCCGTGACCGTGTTGCCCGCCGACCGCTTCGGCCGCGGCCCCTTCGGCCGTCGTGACCTCGTGCGGCTGCCGGACGACCGCTTCGCGCGCGTACCGGTGGCTCCCACGCCGGGCGTCGCGATCAACGGCTTCGGCGGCGGCTTCGGCCGGCCCGCCGCAGCGGTCCCGCCGGCTGCGGCGCTGATGGCGCGGCAGCAGCAGATCCAGCTCCAGCAGGCGCAGCAGCAGCAACAGTTGCAGCAACGACAGCAGATGGAATGGCAGCGCCACCAGGACGGGCGTCCGCAACAGGAATGGCGCCAGCAGCAGGATTGGCGAGCCCAACATGACGGGCGCCAGCGCGGCGAACAGGAACGCTGGCAGCAGCAACAGCAACAGCAACAACAGCAGGCGCCGCGCCAGCAACAGGAAATGCAGCAGCGCGCGGCGCAGGCGCAGGCGCAAGCTCAGCAGCAGCAGCAGATGCTTCAACAACAGCAACAGATGCAGCAGCAGCAACGCGCGACCCAGCAGCAGGCCCAGCAACAGCAACAGCAGCTTCGCCAGCAGCAGGAAATGCAATTGCGCGCCGCACAGGCGCAGCAGCAGGCGCAAGCCCAGCTTCAGGCCCAGCAGAACGCGATGCGGCAGGCGCAGGAGGCCCAGTTGCGCGCGATCCAGCAGCAGCGCGGCATCGCGCCAGCGCCGCAGCAGCCGCAGCCGCAAGGCCAGCGCAGCGACGATCCGCGCAGGCTCTGGACCTCGCCCGACTCGCGCTGAACGCCAGCCGCCGCGCAAGTCCCGCCGGAAGCGCTTCCTTCGGCCCGCCGCTACAGTCGGCGGCCAAGGAGCCTTTCATGCCCACATTCGACTTCGATCTCTTCGTCATCGGCGGCGGCAGCGGCGGCGTCCGCGCCGCGCGCATGGCCGCGCAAACCGGCGCGCGTGTCGCCATCGCCGAGGCCGCCGAACTCGGCGGTACCTGCGTCAACGTGGGCTGCATACCGAAGAAGCTCTACAGCTACGCCGCCGGCTATGCCGAATCGTTCGAGGAAGCCGCCGGCTACGGCTGGAAGCTGCCGCAGGCGCCGCAGTTCGACTGGGCGCACCTGAAGTCGCAGCGCGCAAAAGAGATCACGCGGCTCAACGGCATCTATGCCTCGCTGCTGAAGAACGCGGGCGTCACGCTCGTCACCGGCTGGGCGCAGCTGGCCGACGCCCACACGGTGGAAGTCGACGGCAAGCGCCACACCGCGCGTCACCTGCTGGTGGCCACCGGCGGCACGCCCTACGTGCCCGACATTCCGGGCCGCGAACACATCGTGAGCTCCGATGCGATGTTCGATCTCGACCCCTTCCCCAAGCGCCTGCTGGTGGTGGGCGGCGGCTACATCGCCTGCGAATTCGCATCCATCTTCAACGGCCTCGGCGCCCAGGTCACGCAGCTGCACCGCCGCGCACACCTGCTCACCGGCTTCGACGACGACGTGCGGCAGTTCCTTGCGAACGAGATGGGCAAGGCCGGCGTCGACGTGCGGCTGAACTGCGAAGCCACCTCGGTCACGCGCGGGCCGCACGGGCTTGCCGTCACGCTGGCGCGCGGCCAGCAGATCGAGGCGGACACGGTGCTCTTCGCCACCGGCCGGGTGCCCAACACACAGGGGCTCGGCCTCGAGGCGGCGGGCGTGAAGCTCGACGAGCGCGGCGCCATCGCGGTCGATGCGCACTACCGCAGCTCGGTGCCGTCGATCCATGCGGTGGGCGACGTGTCCACGCGCGTGCAGCTCACGCCGGTGGCGCTGGCCGAGGCGATGGTGGTGGTCGACGAACTCTTCGGCAAGGGCAAGCGCCGGCTCGACTACGAGTTCATTCCCACAGCCGTGTTCACGCACCCGAACATCGGTACCTGCGGCTACACCGAACTCGAAGCGCGCGCGAAGTTCGGCGAGGTCACGGTGTTCTCGAGCGAGTTCAAGTCGCTGCGCCACACGCTGTCGGGCCGCAGCGAGCGCACCTTCATGAAGCTGGTGGTCGAGAAGGCCACCGACCGCGTGGTGGGCCTGCACATGGTGGGCGCGGACGCGGGCGAAGTGGTGCAGGGCTTTGCGGTGGCGATGCGCGCGGGTGCGACGAAAGCGCTGTTCGACAGCACCATCGGCATACACCCGACTGCGGCCGAGGAGTTCGTGACGATGCGCGAGCCGATGCCAGGCTAGCGCTGCTTGCCTTCGAGCAGCTTCACCATCACGAACAGCACGCGGTTCGCCGGCGTGGGAACGCCGAGCGCCTGGCCGCGCCGCACGACCAGGCCGTTGAGGTGGTCGATCTCGCTGAGCTTGCCGCGCGCGAGGTCCTGCGCGGTGGACGAGTACTGCGAAGGCATGGTCTGCGCGATGCCGCGCACGGCAGCGTCGGTGTCGCCGGGCACCACAACGCCCTCGGCTTTTGCGACGGCGAGGCATTCGGCCACCACGTCGCGGATCACCTCGGCCACGCCCTCGCCTTTGACGAGCACACCGTAGGGCAGCTGCGTGACGGCGGACAGTGCGTTGTAGGCGCAGTTGAGGATCAGCTTGGCCCACAGCGAGCCACGCACGTTGTCGGAGATTTGCGTGGGCACGCCTGCGGCGGCCAGATGCCGAGCGACCTGTTCGCTCATGCGCGAAGGCGCAATCACCAGTTCGCCGCGCCCGTGGTGCTTCACATGGCCCGGCCCCGCCATCTCGGTGGCGACGTAGACCACGGCCGCTGCAACCTCATTCGACGGCAGCACCGGTCGCACGCGCTCGTCGTTGTCCACGCCGTTCTGCAATGTGAGCACCAGCGCACCGGGAGAGAGGTGCGGCTTGATCTGCGCGGCGGCCGATTCGCTGTCGGTGGACTTCACGCAGAACAGAACGAGGTCGGCGCCGTGCGCTGCGCTGGCTTCGGTGCTGGCTGCCACCTTCACGAATTCGTCGAAGGCCTTGGTCTCCAGCCGAAGCCCGCTGGCGTTGACGGCCTCCACATGCGAGGGCCGCCCGATCAGCACCACCTCGTGTCCGGCGCGCGCCAGCATGGCGCCGTAGTAGCAGCCGACTGCGCCGGCGCCCATGACTGCGACTTTCATCGATCGTGTCCTTCGTTGTCTGTTCGGACCACGAGGTTACTCAACACGGCCGTTTCATGCTTCGGCCTCCACGCCGCGCGAGGCCGCTCCCTCTTGCAGCAGCCATTCGCGGAACGCCACGAACGCCGGCAGGTCGAGCCGGTCCGGCCGATAGCAGAGATAGTGCCCCTGGTTCACGCTCACCGGCGTGCCGCAGGGACTCAGCAGCGAGCCTTCCGCCAGTTCTTCCTGCACCAGCAGCCTGGGCACGAGGCCGATGCCCAGGCCGTTGAGCGCTGCCTGGATCAACGCGGAGTACTGCGCGAAGCGCGGGCCGGCCACGGTCTGCACCTCCGGCACGCCGTGTTGCGCGGCCCACTGGCGCCACGCGGTCGGCGCGCCCTCGTGGTGCAGCAGCGTGTGGCCGAGGATGTCGGCGGGCTGCGCGATGCGGTGCCGCCCTTCGACCAGCAAGCGCGCCACGATCAGCACGAACTCGCGCCCCGCGATGTATTCGGACACCACGCCGGGCCAGCCGTCGGGGCCGTAGCGGATCGCGGCGTCCACGCCGGCCGGAATGCCGTCGCTCGGCTCCAGGTGGCGGCTGAAGCTCAGCATCACGTGGCGGCTCTTCTGGCTGAAGGCGGGCAGGCGCGGAATCAGCCACTTGGTGAGGAAGGTGGGCACGCTCGCCAGCGTGAGAAGTCCGGCGCCCGCATCGCCCGAGCGCGCCTCGAAGGTCGCCGTTTCAATCGCTCGCAGCCCACCCGAAATCTTCTGCCAGTACACGCGCCCCTGGGGGGTCAGCTGCACGCCGCGTCCGTTCTTCTGCAGCAGTTCGCGGCCGAGGAAAGCTTCGAGCCCCGCAATCTGCTTGCTGACCGCGCTCACGGTGATGCACAGGGCGCCGGCCGCGAGCGTGATGCTCTCGTGGCGCGCCACGGCGTCGAAGGCCAGCAGCTCCTGGATGGTGGGGCAGTCACGCTTCATGCTGCATGGCTCCGGTTGATGAAAGCTGAATGAAAAACGCTTTCCGATTGCTCAAGTGTCGTCATCCAACTTTCACCCATAAGTTCGCATGCGCTTCCTAGAATTCGAAGCATCGCGGCGGCATGGCCGGCGCAGACAGTAGCGCATCCGGAAAGTATGCCGGGTGCCAATGACACTGGAGACAACCTTGGTTCGCGGCATCTCGCTCATCTACGGCCTGTACCTGCTGCTGCCCATCGCCCTGCTGCTCGTCGGCAGCGTGGGCGGCAACTGGACCAACACGCTGCTGCCCACGGGCATCACCGGGCAGTGGTATCTCGACCTCTGGCTCGACACCTCCTTCCGCAAGGCCTTCGTGAGCAGCCTCGTGGTCGCCATGGCGGCCTGCGCCATCAACACCGTGCTGGCGCTTCCGCTGGCCTATGCGCTGTACCACGGCGCGCGGCGCGGCGGCAGCCTGGCGGCGCGGATCGTGAGCGCCACGCCGGTGGCGGTGCCGGCCATCACGCTGGCCTTCGGCTACATGATCGTGTTCAACACCGACCTCGCGCCCTGGCTGGGCTCGATGCCGCTGCTGATCGCGGCGCACGCGATCCTCACGCTGCCCTATCTCACCAACACGCTGCTGACCGACCTGCGCCACCTCGACCTGGGCCGGCTCGAGCAGGCCGCGGCCACGCTCGGCGCCTCGGGCTGGCAGCAGTTCACCGGCATCGTGCTGCCGAGCCTGCGCCAGAGCCTGATCAGCGGGCTGGTGATGGTGGCCGCGATATCGGTGGGCGAGTTCGGCGTGTCGAACCTGCTCACGAGTTTCCAGAACCGCACCTACCCAGTCGTGCTGCTGCAGGCCTTCTACGGCGCAACGGGCTTTGCCTGCGCGGCCACAGTGATCCTTCTTGTGCTGGCCAGCGCGTCGGCGCTTCTTTCTTCTTCCCTTGTAAAGCAGCGCGCATGAGCCTCTTGTTCGACAACGTCAGCTACAACTACCCCGGCAGCACGCACGGCCTGCACGACGTGTCGCTCGACGTGCGTACCGGCGAACTGGTCGCGGTAATCGGGCCCAGCGGGTCGGGCAAGTCGACGCTGCTCAAGCTGGTGGCGGGCCTGGAGACGGGCCACGCCGGTCGCATCATGCTTGGCGGCGAAGACATGTCGCGCACGCCGGTGCACCAGCGCCACATCGGCATGGTGTTCCAGAGCTATGCGCTGTTTCCGCATTTGAGCGTGCTCGACAACGTGGCCTACGGGCTCAAGCTGCGCAAGGTGGCAACGGCCGAGCGGCGCAAGCGCGCGCAGGAGTTGCTCGACATCGTGGGGCTGGGCGAGTTCTCGCAGCGCGCCGTGGCGCAGCTCTCGGGTGGGCAGCAGCAGCGCGTGGCTCTTGCCCGCGCGCTGGCCATCGACCCGCGTGCGCTGCTGCTCGACGAGCCGCTGTCGGCGCTCGACGCCAGCGTGCGCGGCCACCTGCGCGACCAGATCCGCTCGATCCAGCAGCGCTTCAACGCCACCACGCTGCTCGTCACGCACGACCAGGAAGAAGCGCTGGTGATGGCCGACCGCGTGGCCATGCTGAAAGACGGCCGGCTGCTGCAGATCGCCACGCCACGCGATATCTACGAGAACCCCGCGAGCCGCGCGGTGGCCGAGTTCGTGGGGCTCTCGACGATCCTGCCCGCGAAGGTGGCCTCGCCGGGCCGGCTGGACCTGGGCTTTGCCGAGCTCTTCGCCGAGACGGGCAGCCGCTCCTTCGGCACCCCGGTGCATGTGCTGGTGCGCCCCGAGCACATCCAGCCCGACCCGGCGCCCAACGCCATGAACCGCCTCGCGGGCCGCACCGGCGCACAGCGCTACCTGGGCGCGCTCACGCGCTACGACTTCGAAGTGCAGGGAGCGCCCAAGCCCTTCCTCGCCGAGTCGCCCGCGCCGGCCAACGAAGCCATTGCCGTCGCGCCCGAACACCTCCGTTTACTCGACCACTGACCTTTTCCTTCAAGGAGCCACCATGCAACGCAGACATCTGATCCAGGCCGCCGGCGCACTGCCGCTGGCCTCTCTCGCGGCACGCACCGCATTCGCCTTCGACGGCCCCGAGCTCTACGCGGGCGAGAAGGCGCTGTACGCCGAGGCGCAGAAGGAAGGCCTGTGCGTCTCCTTCGACACCGGCCCCGAGTGGGCCAACTGGAAATCGCTGTTCCGCGACTTCAAGAAGCGCTACCCCGAGATCGAGCTGACCTACAACGACATCGGCTCCGCCGCCACTGTGGTCGCACTCGAAAAGACCAAGCGCCGCCCGCAGGCCGACACCGCCTATTACTTCGCGGCCTCGGCCGTCGATGCCGCGAAGAAGGACGTGGTCGCGCCCTTCAAGCCCGTCAACTTCGACAAGCTGCCGCCCGTGTTCCGCGAGGCCGAGGGCCGCTGGTTCACCATCCACACGCTCAACATCGCCTTCCTGGTCAACAAGAAACTGGTGAAGACCGTGCCCACCGGCTGGGCCGACCTGCTCAAGCCCGAGTTCAAGAGCACGGTGGTCTACCTCGACCCGCGCTCCACCGGCATCGGCCAGGTGCTGACCTTCGCGGCGGCGTATGCCAACGGCGGCAGCGTCGACAACGTGCAGCCGGGCACCGACTACCTCGGCAAGCTGCATGCGGCCGGCAACGTGCTGCGCGTGGAAGGCACCACGCCGTATGCCAAGTTCCTGAAGGGCGAGATCCCCGTGTGGATCAGCTACGAGAACGACGGCCTGAAGGCCAAGCACGTCGACGGCATGGGCGACGCGGTGGAAGTCGTGATCCCGAAGGAAGCCAGCGTGGCCGCGCCCTACGCCATCAGCCTCGTGAAGAACGGCCCGAACCCGAACGCCGGCAAGCTGTGGCTCAACTTCATCATGAGCGAGGCCGGCCAGTCGCTGTTCGCGCAGGGCTTCGTGCGGCCCGCCGTGCCGGGTACGCCGCTGTCGGCCGATGTCGCGGCCAAGATGCCGGCCGCGCCGCAGATCCGCCCGCTCGACGTGGTGAAGGCGTCGGAGCGCAAGGCCGAGGTCGACAAGCTCTGGGCCCAGGCTGCATTGGGGAAGTAATCAGCATGCGACGCTTTGGCGCCTGGCCCGCATGGGCCTTCATGGCGCTGTTCTTCGCGGTGCCGCTCGCGGCGCTGCTGCCCGAGGCCTTCGGCGAGGGCGGCAGCGCCTTCGGCCGGCTGTTCGGCAACCCGCTGTTCTTCGGCGCGCTGCGCAACACGCTGGCGCTCGGGCTCGCGGCGGGTCTCATGTCGGCGCTGGTGGGCACTTGCATCGCGATCGAACTCGCTCGCCAGCCCGAGGGCCGGCGCCAATGGATGATGACGCTGCTGGGCCTGCCGCTGGCTTTCTCGGGGCTGGTGATCGCCTATGGCTTCATCCTGGCCTTCGGTCGCGCCGGCTTCGTGACGCAGCTGCTCGCGGGCCTGGGCGCAGACCCGGCGGCCATCGGCAGCTGGATCTACAGCGTGTCGGGCCTGGGCTTTGCATATGCCTACTACCTGATTCCGCGCGTGGCGCTGTCGCTGTACCCGGTGTTCGCGAACCTCGACCTGCGCCCGGCGCAGGCGGCGCGCACGCTGGGCGCTTCGCGCTCGCGCGCCTTCCGGGACACGGTGGTGCCCGAGGTGCTGCCCTCGGTGTTGTCGAACGCCTGCATGGTGGCCGCGATAGCGATGGGCACCTACGGCACGGCGCTGGCGCTGGTGGGCACGCAGCTCAACATCCTGCCGCTGATGCTGCTCGCGCAGGTGGGCGACGGCGGTTCCGATTTCGCGGTGGCGGCGGCCTTGTCGCTGGTGCTGATGGTGGTGTGTGTGATCGTGATGGGAGTGGGCGATGTCTTTACGCGAAGGCGCGAGCGCGGTGCTGTCGGCGCCGGTCACTGAGGCGCTGACGCGCCTGGCGCAGAAGCAGTGGGGGCCGGCGCGCCACCGCCAGCCGGTGGCCATCATCGGTCCCGGCGACGGCGGCCCGGCAGAGTGCGAGGCGGCCTATGCCGTGGCGCACGCGCTGGCCGGCGCAGGCATGGCAGTGGTCTGCGGCGGGCGCGGCGGCGTGATGGCCGCAGCCTCGCGCGGTGCGGTGGAAGCCGGCGGCATCGCCGTGGGCATCCTGCCCGAGGACGACGACCGCAATGCCAACGAATGGCTCAGCGTGGCGATCCCGACCGGTATGGGCGAGATGCGCAACGGCATCGTCGCGCGCAGCGGCGTGTGCCTGGTCGCCATCGGCGGCAACATGGGCACGCTGTCGGAGATGGCGATGGGGCTCAAGTGGGGCAAGCCGGTGTTCGTGATGCACGGCGATATCGAGCTGCCGGGCGCGGTGCAGGCTGCGGATGTGAACGACATGCTGGGCAAGGTGCTGGGCTGCCTGCTGGCTTGAGAGGCCGTGCAGGGGACATTCGCGGAGCAAGGCACCCCGTCGGCGTGAGCGCGCCCTGAACAACGCACCCCAACGCGGCCCCAAGGCAAACACCGCAGGCATTGCACAATGACAGGCATGCCCTACATGCCCACCTTCGTCGCCCCCGCCCGCTTCACCGACGCTGCCGCCGCACTCGAACAGGTCAAGACCATCTACCAGGGCGGCCTGGCCCACCTGCGCGAATCGATGCTGCGCTTCGTTGCCGGCGAGGCGCTGCCGGGCCGGGTGCGGGCCTGCTACCCCTTCGTGCGGGTGCACACCCACACCGTCTCGCGCCACACGCCGCCTGCCAACGCCGGGCTGAGCTACGGCTTCGTCGCCGGACCCGGCCGCTACGAGACCACGCTGACGCGGCCGGACCTGTTCTCGCGCTACTACCTCGACCAGTTCCGCCTGCTGCTGGAGAACCACCAGGTCGAGCTCGAGGTGGGCACCAGCACGCAGCCCATTCCGATCCACTTCTCCTTTGCCGAGAACGACCACATCGAAGGCACCATGAGCGCCGAGCGCCGCGCCCTGATGCGCGACGTGTTCGACCTGCCCGACCTGGGCGTGATGGACGACGGCATCGCCAACGGCACCTACGAGGCGCGCGATGGCGAGGCGCAGCCGCTGTCGCTGTTCACGGCCGCGCGGGTGGACTACTCGCTGCACCGCCTGCGCCACTACACGGGCACCGCGCCCGAGTGGTTCCAGAACTTCGTGCTGTTCACCAACTACCAGTTCTACATCGACGAGTTCGTGCGCCTGGGCCACGAGGCGATGGCCGACGAGAACAGCGAGTACGTCGCCTTCATCGAGCCCGGCAACGTGGTCACGCGCCGGCGCGGGCTGCCGGCCGGTTCGAGCAGCACCTACGGCCACCTGCTCGACGGCAGCCAGGGCACCGCGCCGCCGCGGCTGCCGCAGATGCCGGCCTACCACCTGGTGCGCGAGGACTGCAGCGGCACCACCATGGTCAACATCGGCGTCGGCCCGGCCAATGCCAAGACCATCACCGACCACATCGCGGTGCTGCGCCCGCATGCCTGGATGATGCTGGGCCACTGCGCCGGCCTGCGCAACACGCAGCAGCTTGGCGACTACGTGCTGGCCCACGCCTACGTGCGCGAGGACCACGTGCTCGACGAGGAGCTGCCGCTGTGGGTGCCGATTCCGGCACTGTCGGAAATCCAGCTCGCGCTGGAAAAAGCCGTGGCCGACATCACGCGCTACGAAGGCCCCGACCTCAAGAAGATCATGCGCACCGGCACCGTAGCCAGCACCGACAACCGCAACTGGGAGCTGCTGCCCGGCAACCAGCCGCAGCGCCGCTTCAGCCAGAGCCGCGCGGTGGCGCTCGACATGGAAAGCGCAACCATCGCGGCCAACGGCTTCCGCTTCCGTGTGCCCTACGGCACCCTGCTGTGCGTGAGCGACAAGCCGCTGCACGGCGAGATCAAGCTGCCCGGCATGGCCAACCACTTCTACCGCGAGCGCGTGGAGCAGCACCTGCGCATCGGCATGCGCGCCATCGACATCCTGCGCGCGGAAGGCTCGACACGGCTGCACAGCCGCAAGCTGCGCAGCTTCGACGAGGTGGCATTCCAGTAAGAAGAAGGGCTCCAGCAGGGCCCTGGGAGAGCGCGGGCCTCAGGGTTTGTCCTGCCCGCCGCGGCGCGGGATTGCCGCGTTTCGCGGACATCATCTGGCTGGCCCTACAGACAACCGGAAAAAAGATGCCCCAGTCGCCTTCCGTTCCCCTCTCCCGCCGCAGCTTCTCGGCATGGATCGCGGCCTCGGCCGCAGCAGCCGGCGGAGGGCATGCCGCCCTCTGGCCGCGCGCCGCGCACGCCGCCGACGCGCCCGTGAGCAGCAAGCTGCGCATCGTGATTCCCGCCAACGAAGGCGGCGGCTGGGACCAGACCGGTCGCGCGCTCGGTGCCGCGATGCTGGCCTCCGGCGCGGTCGGCAGCGTGGTGTACGAGAACGTCGGCGGCAAGGGCGGCACGATCGGCCTGGCGAAGTACGCCGAGAAATACGATGCCGACCCCGACACGATCCTGATGAGCGGCATGGTCATGGTCGGCGCGGTCGCGCTGCAGAAGCCCGCCGTCACCATGGCCCACGTGGCACCCATCGCCCGCCTTACCAGCGACTACGAGGTGGTGGCGGTGAAGGCCGATTCACCCATCAGGACGCCCAAGGACCTGATCGCGCAGCTGCGCGCCGATGCGGCCAACACCGTCATCGCGGGCGGCTCGGCCGGCGGCGTGGACCACATGTACGCCGGCATGCTGGCGCGCGTGGCCGACGCCTCGCAGACGCTGGTCTATCAGGCGCACCCCGGCGGCGCCGAAGTGCTCGAGGCGCTGGAAAGCGGCAAGGCCGCGGCGGGCATCTCGGGCTACAGCGAGTTCAGCGAAGGCCTGGCCAGCGGCAAGCTGCGCGCCATCGGCGTGTCGTCGAAGCGGCCGTTCCAGGGCATTGCGTCGGTGCGCGAACAGGGCGTCGATGCCGATCTCGCCAACTGGCGTGGCGTGCTCACCGGCCGCAAGGTACCGCCCTACCGCAAGGCGGCACTGCTGACGGTGGTGCGGCGCGCCACCGCCACCGACCTGTGGCAGAAAACCATCAAGCAGAACAACTGGGACCCCTTCTGGATGGAGGGCAAGGACTTCGAGAACTTCCTCGAACTCGACACGGCGATGGCCGGTCCGCTGATCTATCTGCTCAAGCTGAAAGCCTGAGGGGCAACGGCCGCCACTCAACTCCAAGGGTTTTCCCTAGATGTAAAACCCGAGGAGGCTGCTCGTTTTTCGGACATCATCCGGTTACCTTTATAGACAACTGGAAACAAAATGCCGCATCCCGTGCCAGCAGGCTTTTCTCGCCGCAGCCTCGCTGCATGGTTGGCATCGGCCGTCGTCGCGGGCGTGGTGCCGGAAGCGTTCTGGCCCCGGTTGGCTGGCGCGGCCGAACCGCAGCTGATCCCCAAGCTGCGCATCGTGATTCCCGCCAACGAAGGCGGCGGCTGGGACCAGACCGGCCGCGCGCTTGGTGCCGCGATGGTGGCGTCGGGTGCGGTGGGCGATGTCGCCTACGAGAACATCGGCGGCAAGGGCGGCACCATCGGCCTGGCGAAGTACGTAGAGAAATACGATGCCGACCCCGACACCCTGCTGATGAGCGGCATGGTCATGGTCGGCGCGGTCGCGCTGCAGAAGCCCGCCGTCACCATGGCGCAGCTCGCGCCGGTGGCGCGGCTCACCAGCGACTACGAGGTGGTGGCGGTGAGGGCCGACTCGCCCATCAGGACGCCGAAGGACCTGATCGCGCAGCTGCGCGCCGATGCCGCCAAGACGGTCATCGCCGGTGGCTCGGCCGGCGGCGTGGACCACATGTACGCCGGCATGCTGGCGCGCGTGGCCGGCAATGCGGCCGCGCTGGTCTACCAGCCGTACCCCGGCGGTGCGCAGGTGGTCGAGGCGCTGGAAAGCGGCAAGGCGGCCGCCGGCATCTCGGGCTACAGCGAATTCAGCGAAGGCCTGGCCAGCGGCAAGCTGCGCGCCATCGGCGTATCGGCCAAGCGCTCGTTCATGGGCATTCCGGCAGTGCGCGAACAGGGCGTGGACGCCGACCTCGCCAACTGGCGCGGCGTGCTCACCGGCAAGAAGGTGCCGGCCGAGCGCCGCGCGGTGCTGCTCGAAGCCGTGCGCCGCGCCACCATGGCCGAACTCTGGCAGAAGACCATCAAGCGCAGCAATTGGGACGCGTACTGGATGGCGGGCAAGGACTTCGAGAGCTTCCTCGAACTCGACACGGCGATGGCCGGCCCGCTGATCTACCTGCTCAAGCTCAAAGCCTGATCGCCCGGCGCTTCAAGAAAAAAGCTCCGGCATCTCGCGCTGCGCCTTCGGCGTGAGCGTGAGCGCCCGCCCGTCCAGCTCCTGCCGTACCCATCCCCGGCGCAGCGACAGCTGCAGCCATGCGGCACCCAATGCGCCGCCCAGGTGCGGCCGGCGTTCACTCCAGTCCAGGCAGGCGCAGGCAAAGCGCCGGCGCGAGCGGCGCACTGCATCGACCTCGACACCCAGGCTCTCCAGCGCGATCGCGCCTTCGGGCGTGAGCTCGTACGAGCCGCTTTGCAGGCCGCTGAGCCAGCCCTGGGCATGCAGCCGGTCGTGCAGCGCAACGCCCGCCGTGCCCGCCATGTGGTCGTAGCAGGTGCGCGCACTGCGCAGGCGGCTCGGCGTGCTCGGCTCGAACCCGGGCGTGCGCGGCGTGCCGGCCACCACCATCAGGCTTTCGAGCGCGGCGGCGACGTCGTCGCTGGCGAGGCGGAAGTAGCGGTGCTTGCCCTGCACCAGCAGCTCGACCAGCCGCTCGTCCTTCAGGCGCGCGAGGTGCGCGCTGGCGGTCGACGCGGCCACCTCGGCGACGGTGGCCAGCTCGGTGGCGGTGCGTGCATGGCCGTCCATCAGGCAGCTCAGCATGCGGGCGCGCGCCGGTTCGGCGATGGCGCCGGCCAGGCGGGCCAGCTGGAAATCGGCGGAGGAGGAAATGGAGTCCATGCGCGCATCGTAGAACGGCGCTGCATCCGACACTTCGTTCGCGGGCGAAGTGTGATGGCGGCTTCGATCGCACACTGCGGCCATGAACGAAAGCAACCGCCCCGTCGACATCGACATGCCCGCCGACCCGGTCGCAGCCGCCACGCATGCCGACCCCTATCCCTGCTACGCCACCCTGCGCGACGGCCCGCCGCTCGCGTGGAACGAGAAACTGCGCCTCTGGGTCGCAAGCCGCGCGGATGTCATCGAGCAGGTACTGCTCGCGCATGGCGCGCTGCGCGTGCGGCCGGCCGCCGAGCCGGTGCCGCGCGCCATCGCGGGCAGCGCGGCCGGCGAAGTGTTCGGACATCTGGTGCGCATGAACGACGGCGCGGCGCACCAGGCGCATCGGCCCGGGCTGCAACGCGCTCTGGCCGGCCTCGACCTGAACGCCGTGCATGCAGCCGCCTTGCGGGTGGCGCAGCGCGTGCCCGGGCAGCAGCCGCTGTCCGACACGCTGTTCTCGATGCCCGTGCAGGCCGTCGCGCACCTGCTGGGTTTTGCCGACGATGCGCTGGCGCAGGTGGACCGGTGGCTGCGCGACTTCGTGGCCTGCCTGTCGCCGTTGTCCACGCCCGAGCAGCTGGAGCGTGCGAGCGCCGCAGCGGGCGAACTGATGGCGCGCTTTGAAATGCTGGCAGCGGTCGCGCCGCCGCGGCACGGCACGTTGCTCGCGGCTGTGCTTGCCGAGAGCGCGGGCGATGCGCGCGTGTCGCGCTCTCTGCTCGCGAACCTCGCGGGCCTGCTCTCGCAGACCTGCGACGCCACGGCGGGCCTGGTCGGCAACAGCCTGATCGCGATGATGCGCGAGCCTTCCCTGCCGAGTGCGTCGACCCGCACGCGCGACGGCCTGCAAGCCATCGTCGAGGAGACCGCGCGCCACGACCCGTCGGTGCAGAACACGCGGCGCTTTGCCGCCGAGGCCGTCGAGATCGCCGGCACCCCGCTGGCGGCCGGCGATGCGGTGCTGGTGCTGCTGGCCTCGGCCAACCGCGACCCGGCACTCAACCCCGACCCCGATCGCTTCATGCCCGTGCGCGCCCGCCGCCGCATGCTCGGCTTCGGCCACGGCATGCACGCGTGTCCGGGGCAGGCGCTGGCCTGCACGCTGGCGGCGGCCAGCCTCGGTGCCCTGCTGCCGCGCCATGCAGCCGACCTCGATGCGCAGCGCGTGCGCGGCTGGAGCTATCGGCCGTCGGTCAATGGGCGCATCCCCGTGTTCCACTGACCCGTGCCCGCCAGGTGGGGCGACAGTTGTGCATCACCCCAGCGCAGCGGCAACGCCGCCGGACGACGCAGGGCGTGCGTGACCCGAAAGCGCATCAGCCGCTCCGCACCTTCGAACGCGGCCACTTCGGGACCGTCCCACACGATCTCTGCCGTGACCGCCACGTGCAGCAGGTCGCCGCTGTCGAAGTCGACGAACAGCAGCCCCGCGCGCGGATGCGCCGCCAGGTTGCCGAGCGTGTTGAAGAAGCGGTTGCCGTTGAAATCCGGCACGGTGAGCACGTCGCCTTCGTGGTCGTTGTCGATGCGCACGAAGCCCGGACGGCCGCCGCGGTGCGACACGTCGACGCCGTGCGAACTCGCATCGGCCTCATCGCCCGCCGCCGCTTCGTTCGGATAGGCGGTGGCGATGAACAGCGTGTCGGCGCTGCCGATCAGGCGATGCGCCGCCAGGTCGAGTTCGTCGAGCCACTGCACCTGCGGCGCCGCATCGCTGCGCGGCGATGCGAACACCGGCTCGCGCGCCTGGATGTAGCGCGGGCAATTGCCGAAGCTCTGCTGCACCGCGACCATGAAGCCCGAACCATCGAGCGCCTCGACCGTGCCGTTCATGCGGTTGCGCCGCCGCGTGTGCGGCTGCATGCCGAGCAGGCCCAGCGTGGCGCCCTGCTTCAGCTGCCCGGCGAGCGGATCGCCCGCCGCCGGCAGCGCATCGACGCGCAGGTGCGTGGCATCGGGTGAATGCACAAAGCCGGCGGGCGCCGCGAGCACGCTGGCCCACGGCTGCAGTTCGGCGTCGAGACTGCCGACCACGAGGAACGGCAGCAGCCCGAAGAATTCGCGGTGCTGGTCGGGCATGTAGTCGCGAATGACGCGCGGGCCCGCCACCTCCATCTGCTCGCGCGAGCCTGCCAGGGCCTGCATCGCGCGCTCGCCCGCATGGAACGGCGCGGCGATCATGCAACCGCCCCGAGCCCGATGGGCGTGCGCACCATCGGCACGAACCCCGGCAGGGCTTCCACGCGTTCGAGCCAGCCGCGCAGGTTCGGATAGGCGTCGATCGACACGCTGCCTTCGGGTGCATGCGCCACGTAGGCGTAGTTCGCGATATCGGCGAGCGTTGCGTCGTGGCCGGCGAGGAAGGGCTGCTGCTGCAAATGCATTTCCATTACCGAGAGCAGCGCATGCGAACGCGCGACGATCTCCGCCGGGTCGGTGTCGCGGCCGAACAGCGCAATGACCCGCGCCGCCGCCGGGCCGTAGGCCAACGGGCCGGCCGCCACCGAAAACCAGCGCTGCACGCGCGCAGCACCGACGGGATCGCGCGGCATCCAGCGCGCGGGGTCCGGCGCATAGCGTTCGTTGAGGTAAACGAGGATGGCGTTGGAATCGGCCAGCGCGAGTTCGCCGTCCTCGATCACCGGCACCTGGCCGAAGGGGTTGCGCGCCAGGAATTCGGGCGTGCGGTTCTCGCGCCTGCTCATGTCGATCTCGATGTTCTCGAATGGCAGGCCGAGCATCGCGAGGAACAGGCGCACGCGATGCACGTGGCCCGAGATGGCGGAACCATAGAGCTTGATGGGCTGGGCG
>NZ_JBGLYU010000048.1:0-49903 GCF_047304235.1 Variovorax sp. Varisp36 | reverse complement strand
GCACGGGGGATGGGGCCGATCGGCGCGGCCGGGGGATTTTGCCCTCATCCTTGCGCCTGTGCCCGCCCTCGCGGGCGCGACAATGCCAGCCTCCCAGATCGACCCGAACCCATGAGACCCGACCTCGATTCGCTGGCGCTTTTCCTGCGTGCCATTGAGCACGGCAGCCTGTCGAAGGCCGCCGCCGAGAGCCACATGGTGCTGTCGGCCGCGAGCCGCCGCCTGTCCATTCTCGAAGGCCACCTGGGCGTCGCGCTGCTCAACCGCACCTCGAAAGGCGTGACGCCCACCGGCGCCGGCGAGTCGCTCGCCATGCATGCGCGCCAGATCCTGCGCGACGTCGACCGCATGCGCGCCGACCTGTCAGATTACGCGCAGGGCGCCACCGGCCGTGTGCGGTTGCACGCCAATGCCTCGGCCATGGGCCAGTTCCTGCCGGACGACGTGGCGAGTTTCCGCCAGCGCTACCCGGAGATCCGCGTGAGCGTGGAGGAGCACCGCAGCGTGTACATCGTGCAGGCCATCCGCGACCGGCAGGCCGATGTGGGCGTCATCACCAGCGAGGCGGCCGACCCGGCGCTGAACTTCATTCCCTACCGCACCGACCGGCTGGTTGCCATCGTGCGGCAGAAGCATCCGTGGCGCGGGCGCGAGGTGTCGTTCGAGGAACTGCTCGATTTCGATTTCGTGGGTCTCGAAGACGATTCCGCCATCTCCCGCACGATGGAAGACGCCGCCATGAGCGCGCGCAAGGTGCTGCGCCTGCGCGTGCGGGTGAAGAGCTTCGAGGCCGTGTGCCGGATGATCGAAGCGGGCATGGGCGTGGGCATCCTGCCCGAGGGTGCCGCTGTGACCTACCGCAAGGAGATGAAGCTGCGCTTCATCAATCTCACCGATGCGTGGGCTTCACGACGGATGTACCTGTGCACGCGGCAGGAGGCGTTGAGCTTTCCGCAGCGCCGGTTGGTCGATCACTTGCTGGCGCGCGGGATGCCGTAGGGCTCGTGCTCGGGTTCGTTCGGGGCGACGCTCACGCCGACGGGGTGCCTTGCTCCGCGAATGCATTTGTTGGCGAGAAGGCGCGACGCGGAATGCCTGAGACTGGCGGTTAGCGGTTGGGGCAGACCGCCGGCAGATCATCTCCTTTGACGGCGGATGGACCTCTGGCAGCACAATGTGAGCTTGGCGGTCACGCCCGCCGCCTCGTCAACTTGCAACATTTTTTCAGGACTGATGTCGATGATCTACGAACTACGCGTCTATACCGCAATGCCTGGCCGGCTGCCCGACGTTCTTGCCAGATTTCGCGATCACACCGCGGGCATCTGGAACCGGCTGGGAATTCGTCAACTCGGATATTGGACGACTGCAGTCGGACCTGACAGCAACGCGCTTACCTACATGCTTGTCTGGGAGAGCCTGGCCGATCGTGAGGTCAAGTGGGGCAAGTTTGTCGTCGATCCCGAATGGGTCGAGGTCAGAAAGGCGAGCGAGGCAGCCGGACCGATTGTTGCGAAGATGGACAACTCGTTCTTGGCGCCCACCTCTTTCTCGCCTGCGAAATAGTCTCTTCCGCGGCGGACGACACAGTTGGCTGGGACGCGGTATCAACGCCCAATGCCTCTTCAGTCTGTCCTGGAGTGCTAACGACCGGGTCCGCGCACCACCAACGCGTTGGCTGCCGTCGCCAGGGTTGGTTGGGCCGACAGGAATGGCTGCATGGAACCGACCGAGACCGCCGACATCGGCATTCGCGCCGTTCTTGAAGCGCGTCAAACGAACTGTAGAGCGCGGTTCGTTTGCCGAGGTTGCTCAGGATGTTTTCGCACCGTGCGTTGGCGCACAGACCGAAGGCCAAGGCTACACCATGATCGGGTTGACGGCCATCCGGCGCTGGTAGAGGAAGCTTAAGCACCCGCCCATCAAGAGCGGAGCCTCGATGCAGGAGGGCCGTCACCTCGATGGAGTTCGCGGCAAAGAGCCAAGCGCGTAGACCTGTGTGGCGACCAAACACCCGATATCGCACAGACACGAAACGCCAGACCTGCGATAGTGCGCAGCCGCCTCAAAGAAAGATCTCGAAATGTCTGACGCTCCGTACTTTCATGATGCTTCAGGCTCCGTCCGCTTCTGGGTGGACATGGAAGGCACCCAGTTCGTGAGTGCCAGCATCGGGAGGGAAGCACTGCGTTATCACTTTCGCACGACCGAGAACGCCGACCCGCTTGAAACGTTCAGCCACCATGTCGAAGAGATCGAAGCTGCGGTGCGGCGTCGTCTCTCACAGGGGGCAATGGAGCCGGTGATGCTGCGGGAGAACGATCTTCATGTTCCTGCCCTATGAATTGCAGGAAGGCGACCTGTCATGAGATCAACCGCGCGTAGTTGCGCTGGTTGGCCCGATAGCAATCGCACGCCGCACTTTCCAGTCCCCGGCGATCCGTGATCGTGATGGCGCCACGTCGGTAGTCAATCAGTCGACGCTCGTGCAGCGCGGTCGCGGCATTGGTGATGCCGACCCGACGCACCCCCAGCATGCGGCCCAGCACTTCATGAGTCAGTGCAAGGTGTGTGGAGTGCGCGCAATCCTGGGTCGTCAATAACCAGCGCGCCAGGCGCTCCTCGATCAGATGGAAGCGGTTGCACAGGCCCGAGCGACCCAGTTCCATCAGCAGCACACAGACGTAGCGGTTGAGAACACGCCTGAGCATCGTGTTGTGCTCCAGTTCCTGAGCAAAGGACTGCGCTGTCAGGCGCCAGGCCAGGCCGCCGCCCTGAACGAACGCCCGCAACGGCGCGCTCCGAACACCCAACGACAGTTCGTAGCCCAAGGCGCCCTCGTTGCCCACCAAGCCTGTTTGCAGGCCGTCGTGGCCGTCTGCCGTGGAAACCAGTGAAACAAAGGCGCTCGTGGGAAAGTGGATGTGGCGGATGGAATCGCCCGGCTCATAGAGCGTCTGGGCCGCCGCCAATGCCACGTTCTCGCATTTTTCGAGTAGACACGCCCTGACCATCGGCGGAAGCACTTCGAGCAGACGGTTGTGAATGGGGCGGGTCGGATGGGATGTCACAGAGCCCCTGTTGAGAGGAGCCAGCGCGAAAATGCGTGACCTGCCGCATTGTTGCCGATGCGATGGCTCACGTCTGTGCGGCGGCGCACCGAGCCTGACCGTCGCCGCGGCGAATCAGCTTGCCACTTGGCGAGGAAGCAGCCGATCCGTTTCGCGCTTCACGACCTCATAGCATTCACAAACCTGCTGTTCCAGGCCCGGGCGGTCGAGCACCGTAATGTGACCTCGCGCGTACTTGATCAGGTTCAGACGCTGCAATTTGCCCGCCGCCTCCGTCACGCCTTCGCGTCTCACGCCGAGCATGTTGGCGATCAGTTCCTGAGTCATGACCAGTTCATTGCCCGGCAATCTGTCCAGGCTCAACAATAGCCAGCGGCACAGCTGCTGCTCGAGCGAATGATGCCGATTGCACACCGCCGTTTGCGACATCTGGGTGATGAGCGATTGGGTGTAGCGCAGCAAGAGGTGAAGCAACGGCCCCCCCTTTTCCGTCAGCTCCTGAATGTGGGTGGCACTTAGCCTGAAGGCGTTGCCTGCACTTTGCACCACGGCACGATTGGGCGTGCTACCTCCGCCCATCAAGAGCGATACGCCAACCATGCCTTCGAAGCCGACGACCGCGATCTCAGCGGACTGCCCGTTCTCCAGCACGTACAGCAGGGAGACGATGCAATCGATGGGGAAGAAAACGTGTCGCTGCACTACCCCCGACTCGTAGAGCACCTCCCCAAGACGCAGCGGCACCGGCTCGAGGAACGGCTCCATTCGGGCCATCACTTCAAGAGGGATGGCATCCAGCAGTTCGTTGCGTGCGGCGGCCCGGTGCAACGAAGACGAACGAGGAGGCAATGCCATGAGGAAGTCTGCTTCCAAATCTTCATGATTCTGCGACTGAAATCCGGCGTCTGTGCGCCGGCGTATCAACTGCCGAGACATTTTTTGGCGGGGCCGGGTGCGCCAGCGAACAGTCAGGGACTCACTTTCTGGCTGGCGGGGTCCCATAACTTCGCTTTGGAGAGCAACCTAAAGTGCGCCATGAACCCCACGGAAACCGATGCCGAGAACTTGGCGTGCACGGAGCGCGTTCAAGTGGGCGGGTCACGGGGCGGCTCCGGTGGTTTGATAAAGGGACAGAACTTGGCAGGCCTCGTCGGCGATCACCTGCTCTTCGTCGGTGTGCATGACGAACACGGCGACCTGACTGGCTGCGGGATCGGGCGCCACGCCGAGCCAGGCGAGGTGGTGACACACGGCGTTGCGCACAGCCGGCTGGTTCTCTCCGATGCCGGCGGTGAAAACGAGCGCATCAAGCCCGCCGAGCGTGGTGGCGATGGCGGCCACTTCGCGCGCGATCCGCAGTGCATACAACGCCAGCGCTTCGCGAGCTTCGGGCGCGTCGCTCGTGAGCAGTTTGCGCACGTCGCCCGAAACGCCGGAGAGACCTAGTAAGCCCGAGCGGTGATAAAGCATGTCTTCGACCGTGTCGATCGACTGACCCGGTTGCTTGAGCAGATAAAGCAGCGCGCCGGGGTCGAGCGCGCCGCTGCGGGTAGCCATCGGGATGCCGTCGAGCGTGGAGAAGCCCATGCTGGTCTCGCGGCTGGTGCCATGCAGCAAGCCGCACAGGCTGGCGCCACTGCCCAGGTGCGCGACCACCACGCGGCCCGCGGCAATCCCGGGGTGCTGCTGGCGCAGTTGCGACGCGATGAATTTGTACGACAGGCCATGAAAGCCGTAGCGCTTGATGCCTTGGTCGAACAGCGCGCGCGGGAGCGCGTAGCGGCGCGATGCAGCGCTCTGGCTGCGGTGGAAGGCCGTGTCGAACGAGGCCGACTGCGGCAGCGCCGGTGCGGCGTGCCGCACCGCATGGATCAGTCGCAGGCTTTGCAGCTGGTGCAGCGGCGCGAGCGGCGCCAGTGCCTCGATAGCGGCGAGCGTGTCCTCCGCAATCGCCACCGGGCCGCTGAACTCGTCCCCGCCGTGCACGACGCGGTGACCCGCCGCGACGAGTCGTGCGCCCGGCGCCGCATCGTTCACCCAATCCAGGGCATTCGCGATCACGCTGGACAAGGCATCGGGTGTTGCATCGACCGTGCGGCGGGCGAGGGCGCGTGTCGCGCCGGCATCGATCACGAACAGCCCGAGCTTGATCGACGAAGACCCGGGGTTGAAGGTGAGCATCACATCGCCTGTCATGCGACCATCATGCGTTCATTTCCGCTGCGAGCGAGATTTTTCATCAGCGATAGCCAAGGCACCATTTCGTGTGATCGTGCGAACATGCACTGATTCGCGTATAGATGTCTTTGCTTTGCCCTGCAACTCCAGAGTCATCTCAATCAGGCCGTCGGCAGCCAGCCGCTTCGCTGCTGAAACATCCGCCGACAAAGTGAGCCACCGAGGTGGTGCCATGCGGCCGATCCGCATCAGCAATTGGATGTCCATGATGAGTCCTTGGGATTGGGAGAAACTAGATGCTTGTCATTCGAGGACGTGCAGGGGCAAGCGAATGGTGAAAACGCAACCGGTTCCCGGCACATCTCGAGCTGTCAAGGTGCCGAGGTCAGCCTCAACGCTTCGGCGTGCGATGGACAGGCCCAAGCCAAGGCCGGATTTGTCGTGACTGTGTTGATTGAAGGGCTCAAACATCCTGGAAGCGCTTCCGGGCGGAAGTCCTCCGCAGTGGTCTTCGACGTCAATCGATACATGCTCGTCGAGTGCATGAGCTCTTAAGGCAATGATGGTGTGCGGGTGCGTGAACTTGAACGCGTTTTGCAAGAGATTCGCCAGGGCGGCAAGCAGCAGCTCGCGATTGCCACGGATGGCCAGCAGAGGATCGACAGAGCTCACCTCGAAGGGGCAGCGTGCGGCTCCGGCGACGAGCTGCGCGGCGGTTTCGGCATCCTTGATGAACGTGGCGACGGAAAACGTCTGGCGCTGTTCCGGCATGTTGACGCGCACTTCGGCGAGCGTCCGATCGATCAGGGTGACCATCGACGAAAGGCTGCGCTTCAATACGCTCCCCGTGGCACCTCCCAATGTCATGCTGCCGAGTTCGAGGGCATGGATGGCAAGAGTCGCCGTGCCCAGACAGTTGCGCAACTCGTGAGCGAGGAAACCGACACGCTCGGTTGAGTCAAGGCTCTGCTGGCGGGCGATCTGCGTATCGCGCTGGGAGCTGAACTCCGTGACGGCATCGGCAATGGCGTTGTCCAAGCATCGATTCAATGTGCGGAACTCCCCGACGGCAAAGGGAGCATCGCGCTCAAAGGCCATGTCCGTGATCGCTTGGCAAAGGTCGCCATAGTCGTGGACGACTTGATCTACCGTGTACCCCAGTTCGAGCAGCTCCTTGCCGTGGGCCGTGGCGGCTACCCCCATCTCCGACAAGGTCTGCGAATCTCCGCCTGAAGGTCCCGAAATTCTGATGCTGTCCGCCGGTTTGTCATCTTCTTCCGCGGCAAACGTTTGGATCAATTGATCAAGGAACAGCGGAATGCCGTTGGCCAACTGCTGTTCAGTTGCTGCGCGTCTGGGCCTTCGCGCAACTTTTGACTTGCACCGGGAGATCAGTTCATCGCGGTTGTTGGTCAAGAAGTTACGCATGCTCAGACCTCGATGGCTTTCGCCTGATTCATCAATGAACGCTGTCGACTGTGTTTCCGAGGCGCATTGCTCAATCGTTATTCATGCGAAAAGCCTTGTCTGTGCGGTAGCGAACATAGTGCCGATCTATCGCCGATCGTTGTTCGGGGCAGCGGGGTGACGAGCTCCTGGGGCGACCGATTGGCACGAGTGCGCCGGCTGGTTCGCTTGTACTTCAGAGGCGGCATGGGTAGCTGCGCCAAAGAATCAGCTGTGACAGACATGCCCTCAATCGCGAATGCGTAGGCCCTCGTATGTCGGGCATCGTGAAAACAGGCACCCGTAAGGTCAATTAAAAGCGTACGGTCGGAACACGTTCACAGTTCTCGCAATCGCGCGGCAGCTCGAAGTCGTTTCATAGGAGCCCGTTGCAATGTCCGTCCCGCAGTCCCTTTCCCATTCGCACATCGATTTCGTCGGCAGCGATTTCGAAGCCCTAGCTTCGCACATGCATCACTGCGCACGTGCCCACGGGCGATGGTTCTCGCTGCGAAGCCACATGCAACGTGTGCGCGCGCTCGCTGCGGGCCGCATTGTCACGATGGCGTGCGTGGCCGTGGTCCTGGGCATCGGCATGTTCGCGGTCACTTGAGCGCCGCTGCCGTCGTCGACCGCCTCCAAGGGCTCAGTCACTACGCCCGGACTCTTCTGCTCGGTCCGCACGACCCGGTAGCCCTCCCGATTCGCGCCGAACTCTTCGGTGCCCAACGTTTCGAACAGCACGGCCACAGCCTGGCCGGTGCCCAGGTGGTGGAAGACGAACACCACCGCGCGCGCGAAGGCGCGCTTTTTTTCCCGCGTGTCGATGAGAACCTCGAGTCGCTGCGCGCCGCCTTCGACTACATCGCGCTGATCTCGCTGAGCGGACGCTATGTGTCGCCGGCGGCTGAATGGCTGCTCGACAACTTCCACCTCGTCGAGGCGCAGCTCCAGCAGATCCATGACGGCGTGCCGCGCAGCTACTACGCGCGCCTGCCCAAGCTCGTCACGCCGCCGCTGGCGGGGCTGCCGCGCGTGTACGGCATTGCGTGGGCCTATGTGGCGCACACCGACAGCGTGCTCAACAAGACGCTGTTCACTGCCTTCCTCAACGCCTACCAGGACATCGACGAGCTGATGTTCGGCGAGCTTTGGGCGCTGCCCACCACCCTGCGCGTGGTGCTGCTCGAAAACCTGCGCCGCGTGGCCGAGCGCATTGCCGAGAACAAGGTCGCGCGCGAGATCGCGCATGCCGCGTGGGACGCGGCGCCGCACCTCTCGGTGCAAGACCTCGACGTGCTGTACCGCGCGCTGCAGAGCCACGGCCTGCAGGACAGCTACCTCACGCAGCTGTGGCAGCGACTGCCCGTCGAGCGAGGCGACGACATGCCCACGCTGGTGCGCTGGACCGAACAGCACTGTCCCAACGGCCCGGCGCTGATCGGCGACGCGCAGAACGCGCAGGCCGCGGCCAATCTCACGGTCGGCAACATCATCACGACCTTGCGCATGATCGGCCAGGTCGAGTGGAGCGATCTGATCGAGCCGGTGAGCCGCTCGCTGCGCGTGCTGCGCGAACTTCCCAGCTTTGCGAACGAGAGCGAACTCATGCGCCAGCAGATCACGCATGCGATGGAACAGGTGGCGCGCAGCGCCGAACGGACCGAGCGCGAAGTGGCGCAGGCCGTGGTCACGCTGGCGTCCAGTGCACCGGCCGAGGAAGCCGGCGCCGAGACCGACCGCGCCGACGGCACCGCCGGCTATTACCTCTTCGGCCAGGGCCGGCCTGCGCTGATCGCGTCGCTGCAGGCGAATGCACCGGCGGGCCATGCCGCACGCGCCGCGAGCACACGAGGCCCCGCGCGCAGCCATCGCGGCTGGCGCCTGCCCGTCTACGTGGGGTCCGTTGCCCTCGGCACCGCGCTGCTGCTGGCGGCCGTGGTGCACGGCCTGCCGCATCGCGGCGACTGGACCACCGTCGCGGCGTTGCTGCTGCTCGCATGGCCGCTGTCCGAAGCGCTGATTGCGCTGGCGCAACGCATCATGGCGGAGTCGGTGCGCGTGCAGGCCCTGCCACGCCTCGATTTCGCGAACGGCATTCCCGAGCGGCACCGCGCGCTCGTCGTCATGCCCACGATGCTGGGGTCGACCGCGAACAACGCCAAGCTCGCGCACCGGCTCGAACTGCACTGGCTCGCCAACCGCGAGGCGCACGCGCAGTTCGCGCTGTTGACCGACTGGGCCGACGCTTCGCAAGCCTCGATGCCCGACGACGTGCCCTTGCTCGATGATGTCCAGCAACGCATCGCCGCGCTCAACGCCAAGTACCCACCGGCCGAAGGCGCCGCGCCACGCTTCCTGCTGCTGCACCGTCCGCGAAACTGGAGCGAGACCGAACAGCGCTGGATGGGCTGGGAGCGCAAGCGCGGCAAGCTCGAAATGCTCGTGCGCCTGCTGGCCAGCGGCGACGGCAGCGGCTTTCTTCCGCTCGCGCCGGGCCAGCAGCTCGCGCCCGGCCGCACGCCCTATGTGCTGACGCTCGACAGCGACACGGGCCTGCCGCCCGGCGCGCTGCGCGACCTCGTGTCCATCGCCGCGCATCCGCTGAACGCGCCCGAGATCGACATGCCAAGCCGGCGCGTGGTCGCGGGCTTCGGCATTCTTCAGCCGCGCATCGTCACGCCGTTCCCGATGCGCAGCGAGCGCTCCTTCTTCCACTGGGTGTTCGCCGGGCAGTGCGGGCTCGACCCCTACGGCAGCGGCGCCTCCGACATCTACCAGGACGTGTTCGGCAGCGGCTCCTTCACCGGCAAGGGCTTGCTCAATGTGCGCGCCGTGCACGCCACGCTGAACGACCGCCTGCCCGACAGCGCCGTGCTGAGCCATGACCTGCTCGAAGGCAGCGTCGCGCGCTGCGCGATGGTCAGCGACGTGGTGCTGGTCGAAGACCATCCGCACCATGCCGGCGTGGCCGCCTCGCGCGTGCACCGCTGGGTGCGCGGCGACTGGCAGCTGCTGCCACTGATGTGGCGTGCGCGCCGCTTCGGCATCGACGCGCTGGGCCTCTGGAAAATGTGCGACAACCTGCGCCGCTCGCTGGTCGCACCAGCATCTTTCGCGCTGCTGGTGCTGGTGATCTTCACGCAGGCCATGCCGCTCGGCTGGGCGCTGGCTGCCGTCGGCGCGGCGCTCACGCTGGGCCCGCTGCTGGGCGCGCTGGCCGGCCTGGTGCCGACACGGCGCGCCATCGAGCTGCGCCACTTCTTCGATGTGGGCACGGTCGAGTTGTTGCGCGCCATGGCCGGCGCAGCCTGGCAGTTTGTGCAGCTGGCGGCGCAGACGCGCCTGCTGCTCGACGCGGCCTTCCTCGCCACCTGGCGGCTGGTCGTGAGCCGCAGGCACCTGCTGCAATGGACGACAGCCGACCAGGCGCAGGCGCAATCGAGCCAGCGCCTGAAGCCTTTCGTGCGCAGCGCGGCCCTCAGCAGCGCGGTGTCCCTGGCGCTCGCCATCCTCGCGAACCGGAGCGCCCACCCGGTGCTCGGGCCCCTGCTCTTCGTGCTCTGGTCCCTGGCGCCCCTCGCGGCCTGGTGGGGCAGCCGCGTCGATGCGCACGCCGAAGACCCGCTCGAGCCCGAAGATCGCAGCTACCTCGAGAAGCTGGCGCACGACACCTGGCGCTTCTTCGAGCACGTGGTGGGCCCGGACGACAACCACCTGCCGCCCGACAACCTGCAGCTCGAACCGCAGCCGACGATTGCGCACCGCACCTCGCCGACCAACATCGGCTTGTACCTGCTGGCCACCTGCTGCGCGCGCGAGTTCGGCTGGATCGACACCGGCTCTTTGCTGGCGCGCATCACCGCCACGCTCGACACCGTCGACCGCATGCAGAAGCACGGCGGCCACCTGTTCAACTGGTACGACACGCAGACGCTCAAGCCGCTGCCGCCCGACTATGTGTCCAGCGTCGACAGCGGCAACTTCGCGGGCCACCTCGTGGCCGTGGCGCAGGCCTGCCGCGCCTTCGCGGCGGAAGCAAGCTGCCAGCGCCGCGAAGCCCCCACGCTGGAAGCACTGGCCCGACGCTGCGACGCGCTGCACGACGGCATGGATTTCAACGGCCTCTACGACGCCAAGCGCCACTTGTTCCACATCGGCCTGCGCGTCGAAGAGAACGTGCTCGACGCCAGCTACTACGACCTGCTGGCCTCCGAGTCGCGCCTGTTGAGCTTCCTTGCGATTGCGAAGGGCGACGTGCCGCGCCGCCACTGGATGGCGCTGGGCCGGCCGTTCCTGCTGGTGGGCTTCAAGCCCAGCCTGAAGTCGTGGTCGGGCTCGATGTTCGAGTACCTGATGCCCGCGCTCGTGATGACCGAGCCCACCGACGGCCTGCTGCAGGTGGCCAATGCCGCGGCCATCGCCGAGCAGCAGGCCTTCGGCCGTGCGCAGAACATGCCGTGGGGCGTGTCCGAGTCGGCCTACTTCGCGCAGGACCATTCGCTGGCGTACCAGTACTCGCCCTTCGGCGTGCCGCGCCTGGCGCTGCGGCGCACGCCACCCACCGACCGCGTGGTGGCGCCCTACGCCAGCCTGATGGCTGCGCCCTTCGCGCCCGAAGCGGCCGTCATCAATCTCGAGCTGCTCGAATCGCTCGGCGCGCGCGGCGAGTTCGGTTTTCATGACGCAATCGACTTCACCACCTCGCGCCAGACCGAGGGGCAGGAGTTCACTGTCGTGCGCAACTTCATGGCGCACCACCAGGGCATGTCGCTGGTGGCGCTGTGCAACGTGCTGCGCGACGACGCGCCGCGCCGCTGGTTCGGCAGTGCCGCGCTGGTGCAGGCGCACGAGTCGCTGCTGCATGAGCGCACGCCGCGCCAGATCATCGGCAGCGCCGACCCGCGCACGCCGCCCGAGCCCAGCCGGGCCGAGCTGGCGCCGCTGTTCCAGCCGCGCGTGGTCGATCCGACGGGGCCGGGCTTCCAGCCCACGCACCTGTTGTCGAACGGCCGCTATACGGTGGCGCTGCGGGCCAACGGCGCCGGCGTGAGCCGCTGGCGCGCGTTCAACGTGACGCGCTGGCGCGACGATCCGCTGCGCGACAGCTACGGCACCTTCTTCTATGTGCGCGATATCGAAAAAGACGGAGGGCAAAGCGAGCTCACCTCGCTCACCGCCCTGCCCGCGCCCGGCGCCGACTGGCACTATCGCACCCGCTTCCTGGCCGACCAGGTGCAGTTCGATGCGACCGGCCCCGGCCTGCAGGTGCGCACCACGGTGCTCATCAGCCCCGAGGACGACACCGAACTGCGCAACATCACGCTGCACAACAGCGGTGACGAAACGCGCACGCTCGAACTCGTCTCGTACTTCGAGCCGGTGCTGTCGAACCCGAAGGCCGACGAGGCGCATCCGGCCTTTGCCAACCTGTTCGTCGAATCGCGCTGGGAGCCCGCGTGGCGCGCGCTGCTGCTGTCGCGCAGGCCGCGCCTGCACGGCGATGCGGTGGTCGCCGCGGTGCACTTCGTGGCTTCGGTCGATGCCAACGTGCTGTCGATCGACAGCATGACCGATCGGCGCGTCTTCATCGGCCGCAACCGCACGCTGGCCGACCCTGCGCTCGACAGGCAACCGCTCACGGCCCAGGGCAAGCAGGTGAACGGCCTGGACCCCATCGCCTGCCTGCGCGTGCGCTTGTCGATTGCCCCGGGCGCCACCGCACGCCTGAGCTTCGCCACCGCTGCCGACGAGAGCATCGAGGCGCTGATGCCCCGCATCGACCGCTACCTGCAACCGATGCACGTGGAGCGCGCCACCCGCATGGCGGCCACGCTGGCGCAGGTGCGGCTGCGCGACCTGAGCATCGCGCCCGCACAGAACCTGGCGCTGCAGGACCTGACAACCGTCCTCACCTACACCACGCCGCGCGTGATGAGCGACCGCGGGCTGATCGACCTGCGCCAGATCTGGCGCTTCGGCATTTCGGGCGACAAGCCCATCGTGCTGGTGTACATCCACTCGATGAACGGCATGGGGCTCATCAACACGCTGCTGCGCGCGCAGCCGTGGTGGGGTTTCGGTGGCGTGGCCTGCGACCTCGTGGTGCTCAACAGCGAGCCGAATTCGTACCTGATGCCGCTGCAGCGCGAGATCGAGACGCTGCGCTCGCGCGTAGCGCAGCAGACGCAGCACAGCTTTCCGCGCAACGACACCGCCAGCTTCTACCTCTTGCGCGACCAGGACGTGGTGCCGTCGGAAAAGGCCGCGCTCTCCAGCCTGGCGCGCGTGGTGTTCACGGCCGACGGCCGCGCGCTCGAAGTGCAGGTGGCGGCGCTGCAAGAGGCACGCAGCCCGGCGATTGCGGACGACAGCAGCGCACCGGTGCAACACCGCACGCCGCTGTTCAACCGACAGGCCGCCTCGCCAACCAACACAGCCCCCACCGGCGACTTCGACGCCGAGAGCGGTGAGTTCCGCTTCGAGGTCGGCCCCGATCGTCGCACGCCGCGCCCATGGATCAACGTAATCGCCAACGCCGCCTTCGGCTTCCAGGTGTCCGAATGGGGCACCGGCTACACCTGGGCCGGCAACAGCCGCATGCACCAGGTCACGCCGTGGTCCAACGACCCGGTGCAGGACCCGGCTTTCGAGCATTACCTGCTGCAGGACGTGGCGACGCGAGAGATGCTGCCGCTCACGCCCGCCGGCGGCGGCGGCGCCAACCGCCACCTCGTACGGCACGGGCAGGGCTACTCGGTTTTCGAATACCGCCAAGGCGAGCTCGTGCTCGAAACCACTTTCTTCGCGGACCGCGACGAAGCCGTCAAGCTGGTGCACGTGCGCGTGCGCAACGAAGGCGCCGGCCAGCGCCGCCTGCGCGCGCTCGCAATGGTCGAGTGGCAGCTGGGTGCCGCGCGCGGCGAACGGCGCACCGTGCACTGCTGGAAGCCCGAAGACCAGCCGGCCGTGTTCGGCCAGCAGCGCGAATCGAGCACGGGCTTCGGCGGCAGCACGGCCTTCCTGCTGTTCGCGGGCCTGCAAGGCACGACGACCGGAGCCACGCAATGGACCTGCGACCGCAGCGAATTCTTCGCCGGCCGCGGCATCGTCGAAGTGCCTGACACGCTGGCGCGCCGCGCCGGCAGCGGGCTCGATGCCTGCGCAGCCACCGGCGGCGAATTCGTCGTTGCATCCGGCGAAACCGCGAGCTTCACTTTCGTGCTCGGCCACGCCGGCACGGCAGACGCCGCGCTCGAACTTGCACGCCGCTGGCGGCAGCGCGATGTGCCCGAGGCATTGGCGCAGGTGCGCGGCTTCTGGGATGACCTGCTGGGCCGCCTGCAGGTGCGCACGCCCGACCCGCTGTTCGATGCGCTGGTCAATCGTTGGCTCGTGTACCAGACGCTGGCGTGCCGGCTCTGGTCGAAAGCCGGCTTTTACCAGGCCGGCGGCGCCTTCGGCTTTCGCGACCAGCTGCAGGACGCAATGGCCTTTGCACTCACCGACCCGCCGCGCCTGCGCGAGCAGATCCTCGTGAACGCGGCGCGCCAGTTTCCCGAAGGCGACGTGCAGCACTGGTGGCACATGCCCGGCGGAGCCGGTGTGCGCACGCATTTCTCCGACGACCTGCTGTGGCTGCCGTACGCGTCGGCGCACTACGTCGAGGTGACGGGCGACGCCTCGCTGCTCGACGAGATGGTCGGCTTCATCGAAGGCCCTGGCATTCCCGAGGGCGCGGAAGACGCCTACTACGCGCCGCAGCACAGCGGCTGCATGGCCACCGTGTTCGATCACGGCGCGCGCGCCATCGACCGCAGCCTGAAGATCGGCGTGCACGGCCTGCCGCTGATGGGCACCGGCGACTGGAACGACGGCATGAATCGCGTCGGCCACGAAGGACGCGGCGAATCGGTGTGGCTCGCATGGTTCCTGTGCAGCGTGGTCGAGCGCTTTGCGCCGCTTGCCGAAGCACGAGGCGAACACGAACGCGCCGCGCGCTGGACCGAGGCACGCACCGGCTGGATCGCCGCGCTGCACGACGCCGGCTGGGATGGCGCCTGGTTCCGCCGCGCCTTTTTCGACAACGGCGCGCCGCTGGGCTCGTCGACCAACGACGAGTGCCGCATCGACCTGATCGCGCAGGCCTGGTCGGTGCTGTCGGGCGCCTCGGGCGCGGCCTACACCGGCCCGGCCATGGCCGCCGTCAAATCGCAGTTGCACGACGAGCCAGCCGGCCTGCTGCAGCTGCTGGCGCCACCGTTTGCCCAGTCGATCAACAACCCGGGCTACATCCAGGCCTACCCGCGCGGCGTGCGCGAGAACGGCGGCCAGTACTCGCACGGCGCGGTGTGGGCGCTCATGGCGCAGGCGCTGCAGGGCGACCATGAAGCGGCCTGGCAGAGCTTCGAGGGCCTGAGCCCGGCCCACCGTTCGCGGCACCCCGAGCGCGGCCCGGTCTACGAGCTGGAGCCCTACGTGATGGCGGGCGACGTCTACGGCGCCGCGCCCTATGTGGGCCGGGGCGGCTGGAGCTGGTACACCGGCTCGGCCGCGTGGCTGCACCGCGCGGCCGTCGAGACCTTGCTGGGTCTGAACGTGAAAGGCAAACAGTTGTCGATGACGCCGCATGTGCCCGCGCACTGGCCAGGCTTCGCGATCGCGCTAAGGCTCGGGGCGCGCGAGTTCACGCTGCAGTGGGGCGACATGGAAGGCGCCTCGACACCTACACACCAACTGGCGGCGGGCGACTGGATCGATTGGCACGCACTGCCGCCAAATTCGACCGTACGGGTTTTGGCATAGAGCAACCTGGCTGGCCACCAGGGAGTCTGGATGTGCAGGGTAACTGTCGGAGGCGAAATCGTGATGAAGGCACCGCTTGGCATCGATGTCAACAGGCGCACCCCAAGGAGCAGGTATTGACGGAACAGCGAATGGCTAGCCTCGGCAGTAGCGGACACTGCGGTAACAGGTCCGACCGGCTACATCCGGTCTGGAGCGGGCCTACCTGAAGGGCGGCTACGCGGCGGTTGCCGACATTCGACGGACTCGCGCGAATAGGTACTATCGGGCGCTGCTTTCGGCGCTGGAGTACGGCGGGCATCAGCCTCTTGTCAGTGAGGCTGACCGGCCTGTCACTCCGCAGATTCTGCGAAACATCTTCCAAGCATCCGAGGAGGAGGCCGAGGAGCTTCACCGACTCGATGACCTGGGACATGCGTAGGCGAAGGCAAAATTCGGCCAACAGCTGACCTTCGCAGCATCGACAGAAATCGCACGACCAGACTCCGATGACATGAGCACAACCGTTCCATCCCTTCGGCGTCTGATGCCTGAGGAAGCTGGCTATCTTTTCGACCTCTGCCAAGCGACCATGCGGGGGTATGTCGAGCAAGTTTGGGGCGCTTGGAACGAAGCGGCCGTTCGGGCGCATCTAACCGAAAGAGCGCAGGAAGGCGCGTTTTTCATGCTCCTCGTTCGAGGCGAGCGTGTCGGGGCGGTCGCGTTCGAGCGTTTTGATACGCACTATCAGATTGAAGACCTTTACGTCGAGCCAGGAAGCCAAGGCCAGGGCATAGGAACGTTCGTCGTGACGCACATCATCGGGATGGCAATGCTGGAAAATGTTCCGGTCCGACTTCGTGTGCTCACCTCGAACCCTGCTCGCCGGTTGTATGAGCGGCTGGGTTTTGAAGTTGTTCAATCCACTTCCGAGCGGTACTTTCTAGAGCGTCCTAGCTGAACGTAGGGGCCGCGACGCGTAGGACAGATTGCGGCCAGAACCAGACGTTCGTCACGGTTCTCCAGATTCTGTCGATCTATTTCACCCCCTTCCTTGGTCGCCAGATACAGTCGAAGGACCATGGCCCAGACAGTCGTCACGCTCACATCGCAAGGTCGGAGGCGCAGCGTGCGAACCGGATTTTCCTGGCCCGCATTCCTGGTGCCGACGCTTTGGGCGCTGTCCGAAGGGCTCTGGCGCCAATGCGCATTCTCTTTACTGGCTGTGCTTGCCTCCCGCATTGCATTCGATGCAGCGAGGATCTACGGCTTCCCATTCTTGGGCATCGTCGGACTGCTGCTTTACCCGTTGATGATGTTTACGTTCGGGCGCTTCGGGAATCGCTGGCTGCTGTCGCAGCTTGTTGCCCGTGGCTGGGCATAGCCAGCCGCATCCGGCCACAACCTGCCGTTCGCAACATGGGGAAATATCAAGCCGAGGGAGGCTGTTCGGTCTCGGTGAAGAAACGCGATTGCGGAGCAATTTGAATGGAGTTATCTATTAATGGCGCCGTCGAATTGCTGCTCGGCAACGCTGGGCAATCCCGCCGCGGGTGCAGCTCTCGCACAGCTTCAGAGTCGATCAAGCGGGTGGCAATGTCAGTTCATAGCCGTACTGGGCGGCGGAGTCAGATATGAATCTTGCCAATTGAGGAGCATTTAGCCCTAAAAGGGCAGGACCAATCACGATTGGAGAACCATACAGGGCAAGACTCATGCGCCCAAGCATGCGCATCAGAATGCCGCGTTTTATTAAGAATTTTTCTGGTTCAATAAGTTTCACAATCACAGATGTCTGCGACCTGAACTTAAAGAATTTTATTTCCTTAATTTCCCCCCAGAGTACGCGTTTGTAGGCTCCAAAGTAGGTGCTGTCTATTATACCTTCGCTATCGATTGTAAAGGCAGGGCTGCGGTCAAAGACTTTTGCAAGCCAGTAAACGCCGAAGGCACCAAAAAGAAGTGCAGCTGTAATATCTCCAAAATGCAAATAGATTGCGGAGAAATACGCAAAATCGGCGGCATGTGGCCACGCTAGCAGCACATCTAGTGCTACAAAACCGAAGCAAATCGATGATGCAAAAAGCAAACGCGATCTCTTTAACAAAAACCGTGTTGTAGGTGCAATAGAAAGACCGGTCATTATTTGCTCTTTACTCACTACTATGAAGATGCATTTTGCACCGAAGTCGATCCAAAGGCGTCATCTATCGGCCCCCACGGTCGAATGGCGTGTGGCAGGATGCGGCCAAAACCGGCCGTTCGCCGGGCCGGCACAATGCGGCCAAAAGCAAACATTTAGACAAGATTTCCCATGTCTTCAGCACTTGCCTTCTACGACCACATTTGCTGGGGGACTAGCACCGCGGTTCACGACATCCTCGGGAGGGCGGCATCGATTGCGTCTGAGCGCTATGGGGCCAGCGACCCGGTGTCAGAGCTACTTGCACGAGAGCTAGCAGAGTACTGGGGAGGCAAGGTCGTCAGCCTGAGTGACGTCGATCTGCCTGTCGATCGGCTTTTTGAGGTTCTCACCGCCGCGCGCGAGCAAGCTTGTGCGAGTGATGAGTTCACTGCGATGGGTCAGAGCTGGCTCACTGGCGCAATGGCGACGTTCTGCAAGGAAGTGGAAATGGCTATCAAGCCGCCACGACGAACTGTGCCCAAGTAGCACGGGGCTGTGTGACTCCGCGTGCACCTTCTCGGATCTACAGACATGGCAAGATTCGGCCACAACCAGTCACTCGGAAACTGTGCTCAAAACCTGTATGACTATCCATGCCAAGGCGCCCGTTGCGTCCAGCGTGCGTCTGCCATGAATCAAAGGAGCGCCGTCGAAGAACTGCAGCGCGAACTCTGTCGTCGGTTGCCCACAGAATTCTTTGCGGCACCGCCGGCCTGTACGCTCGGCATAGCGTTGAATGTTCGCGATGGCATCCTCCCAATCAATGGTCTGAGGCATCCACCAAGCGCCGGGACCAGCGGTTGGTACATCTGGGCCGGCGAGGAGTTCTCGACTGAGGCTGACTTCTTCAAGCCGCTTCACATCGAGCATCTGGACGGGTGGGCGCCCGAAATAAAGAAATACCTTGGATTGCCACCCGGCTGGCGCTTCTTGATTGCGCCGGGCTACGAAGACATCTGGTTCGACGAGAAGCTCTTGCGACTCGACGGCGAATAGCCAGCGCGGCCTCCTCACACAGCTATGGCACAGTTCGGCCACAACCGGTCGGTCGGTTCCCTCCCTCAACTATTTCGAACCTGTGTATGTGGCCCTTCAAGAAAATTGCGACGGCCTCGCCGAAAGCGCTCATCCCAACCCCGGAAATGATCGCAGAGGCCAAGGCCAACCCAGGTGGCTGGGTCTACCAAATCGCGGGAAGCTTCGGCCCGAACGACCGAATCCCTCCGGAGTTCATCAAGGGCGCCTTCAAGGTCGATGAAGATGGCAACATCACGGGTGAGTTCCAAGCGAACCCGAAGTATCGGGGTGAACCCTGAACCTTGGCATGTACAGCCGGACCCGGCCAACTGCGGACATTCAGACCAACCGCCCAACTTGAAGGAATTCGATGGGGTACGACCTGAGCTTGTGCACCGTGAGCGATGAGCAGCTGGACTACCTGCGGGTCAACACTGCGCACACACGTGATTTCATCGTGGGCCGGCGCCCAAGAGCGATTACGACCGAAAAGGTCGGCTCCTGGTTCTCGAAGCGCGAGGTGGCGAAGGAGGTTGAAGTTGACGTCGGATGCGCCTGGCCGGAATCTGAAGCTGTCACCACGGTGCTGTATTCCAATGGCGGGCTCTATTTCGTCCTCAACGGGACTACTGCCGAGGTTGACGGTGTCACGAACTTTCCCAACGTCGGAGGGCGGTTCCGAGGAGAGATGCTTGGACTGGCGGTCGAGCTCGGCGAGCTGCAGCTTGGGCATGCGCACGCTTTTCGAGCAGCGCAGGTAGCGGAGCTTCGTGCGGCGTTGCGCGACTTGGATGCCACCACGGTGGAGAAGCGGTCGCATGCCTACGCTTCGGAGACGGGGTGTGATGGGCAAGAGTTCGCAAACGACGCGCTGGCTGACGTCAAATCGCTGCACGAATTCCTCGACCGCGCTTGCCGATCGAACCTCGGCATGATTTGGTTCTGGGGCTAGCGCGGCTTGCGGCCAGAACCAGACCTTCAACGTCGCCCAATAACGACATGACCCAACCGGACTTTCTTCGACTTTTGCTGTCCATCGACTTCCCAATGAAGTACTGGGCGCTTTGTGACCGCTACCCCCGGAATCCCCAAGCGAGCTATCGTGGTCAAAAAACAGAGGTCCTGTCGGCCTTTCAAGAAGTCGATGCCAACCCGCGCTACGACAGTCGAGACCGGTCATACGAGGTGGAGGCAGAGGTCATTTCGGGTCTGGAGTGGAGCGCGCTCTTTGTGATGCAACGCTCCGGTCCCGAGCTAATGATGTCGGCCGTCGGGTCGAGCGGCACTATCGGCTCGAACTTCGCGGTGCTTGCCTATGACGCGAAGGTTCTTGAGGACCCAACGTTCTCTAGAAGCCCCTTTTCGGGACCTGTACCCTATCCTCGGCCGGATGCGGCTAGCCCTGAGGCATTGCGATCACTCATCCGAGACTTCATCGTTCTTGTCCGAGAAATAAAAGCTGCGCTGCAAGCACATCCGGCTTAGCCAGGCAGGTTGTTTTGGGTCCGCTTTGGAGCGAAGCGAACTTCGGCTTTGGGCCCAAAGCGGGTCCTCGGCGTTGCCCGGAAGCAGCCGTTCGACTCGAAGCTCAGGAGCGCGCCGCCTAAGGCGCCCCCTGGGAGCGGAGTGTTAGCCGTCACGTCAGCGCACCATGGCAGTGCTTGTAACGCCGCCCACTGCCGCATGGACATGGGGCCAGCCGACTTGCTGGTACTGGGATCAAAGACCAATTCTGCCGCCACTTCAAACCAAGATCGACTTGCATGCCACCACCACAATAGGCTGCGAAATTGCCAGTGAACTGATTGGTGCTAATGGTTGTGCCAGTCGGAGTCAGCTTTAAATTCGTGCCACCAATTTCACAATTAACCTCGGCAACCGTTAGCGGAAATTCGAGTTCAGCGTATGGGTGAGTCTTGAACTTAACTTGAAACGCGGCACTATCCTCAACAACGTAAAAACGGATAGCCAGGCTATCCCCATTGGCGTAACGGATACGAAGATCCTTGCCACTAGGCGGCGAAACGATGTCGACCGGGCTGCCAATATTCTCCCAGCAGTTGTCTACGATTTTCACCCGGACTTCGCTGGTAAGGCTAAGCATTTGCACACTAAGCAGCAGATAGCCGTCTTCGTCGCGTGTAAGCAAGACCACCTCGTGGCCATCGATAACAAGAACACGAGGCGTCTCGTAATAGTAATTGCCGCCAACTACCGCCAAGAGTTTGTTTCTGCGCCAATCAAATCGACCGCGAACCAGAGCGGGATCAACTTTTGTCTGCTTAAATGCAGCCAGTTGTTCTTTGGTGTATGCACCGTTGTCAGCCTTCTTGTGGTGCTCCGCGCAGAGTGCGACCATGCCATCAGGGTTGTGATGTGGCTCCACGTTCCATGGTGGGTCAAAGTGATGCCACTCTAAGTACGGATTGCCGCACTCTGGAGCAGGGCAGCCGAATCCGACTTCAGTGCGAAGTTGCTTGATAACAGATGCTGGAGGTTTTCTATTCATTACGGTTGAGTCGCTGTGGGAATGATGGTAGCGCCCCCAGTGACCAATGATGCTCCCAAAGATAGACGAATTTTGAGCGCGTAGAGCCTTCTTTGCGCATCGTTTTCTCTGCCATTGACTGAGGTTTCATCCAGGATCAATTTGCAAACTGGCGCAGCCGTCACATATCCAGCGCCGATAGTTGATGCTGCCACTACGACGCTCGAATTCGGAATGAAAGTGAGCAGTCCGTTCCACCGCCCGCTTTCCAGAAGCAGACCGGCGATCTGAGCGCCCGCTCCTGGCCGGGTGCAGCCTACCAGTACAAGGTCAAAACTGTGGCTTCCCCGATGAACCTTCCCTCCCAAACTCGCAACTCCTGACCCTCGGCGATGCGGGTCCTCACGAGATCCGGGCTGAGGAACTTCACGGGCACGACGCGCGACTCTCCTGGCCGCAGCGGCTCCATTTCGGAAAGGTCAAACCTTCCATCAAAGAGATCACCATCGATGCTCAGCGGGCAGCCCCACCAGTCGGTGGAAGTCGGCCCCGCTCGCCCGCCCGCGTCCGACGGGAACAACCGCAGCTCGACGAGAGCATCAGGAGCCCAAAGCGCCACAACGTTCCTTTCAAAGTGCGGTCACTAGTCACCGCGAATGACCGCAGCCGAGCAGATTCTGCACATCTGGCGAACGTCCGCTGCTGGCCGACTAGAGCCGCCGGAAACCTTCAGCGGTCAGTACGTAAACCGGCATGGCGGGGGTCTCTCCTGGAAGCTCTTCGACCAGCCCAAGGTCGACCAGTTCAAGAATCGCTTCGAGAACATTTTCGGGGTGCGGACCTTCGTCGCGGCTAAGTGCTCTGTCAACGCTGTACCACGTTGCTCGAGTTACCCTCCCGATACTCGCCAAGAGCCTCTGTTGTAGTGCTTCGTTCATCTCAAGTATTCATAGGGCCGAAGGTCCGCCGCCGACTGTAGCCGGATGGCGGTAGGTGTCGCGCATCCCACCAGCGTCAATCCAAACCCATAGGAATACCTGTAGCGCCGTTCAGTTTGCTGATCTTCCACCGGTCGGGATTCAACTGTTCGTAGTCCACGCGGTAGTCAAGGTTGGAGTTCATGGTGAGAAGTAGAACTGTAAAACTCACACCGCCCTCCCGTAGCTCGCGGGCCGATGCAGTCATCCGCTCGTAGAACGCCCCTTCCTTCATGGCGCTCAGGATCGTCACTTCACCTGCTCGCTCAAAAGATGCACTGGCGCTGTCCTGCAACTCGTCGACGTAGTACCGAAAAAACGCACGGGACCAGCCAGGAAACCTCTCCAACATGAACCCAGCGCAAGTCTGCGCGAGTTCCACCACTATTTCGGAGTCGCGCTTGTTAGGGTGCATCGTGGGTGACTGGTTTAGGCTGGACGGTGAACGACAGGTTCTGGCCGAATTTTTCCGAGGTGATGAACGGCTGGTTCTGGCCGATAGTACCCATTCGCGAGAGCGCATCGAACGCCGGCAACCAATCTGAAGCGGGCATTGAACGCAGTCATGCCAATGTCGACCGCGGCCGACGCCGGCCCTTCGGAGTTCTGCTTGTTCAGCGCCCGTCTCTCGCGAAATCTCAGTGGTGCGCCCGCGCATGTCCACCTGCAATCCGCCGCAGCGGTCGAACCGCCAACGCCACAGCCGCGCTCATCGTGCGCAGGGCACCGGGTGCTCCCCGCAGCGAAATAAAGGAGGAGCCCGAAGGGCGGGGGACATTCGCGGAGGGGAGTACCCGGTGGCCTGTGCACGCACTCCGAACAACGGCGGCGCAAAGAGCAAGAGCAAAAAGAATCAGCGCAGCGCTTCGACCAGATCGAGAACCATCCGGTCCGGCCCGAACTTCTCGACACCCCGGGTCAGCAACGCACCGACAGCCTGCGCAATGCCATGGCTGGAAGACGACTGCTCCGCCATGTCGTTGTAGTACCCCAGGTCCTTCTTGGCATTGGCCATCGAGAACTTCAACGAGTCGGTGCTGCCCGTCAGCAGCTTGGGCTTGACGCGTTCCAGCGCCACGCCGTTGCCGCCGCCCTTGGCGAGCACGTCCACGAACACATCCGGCGCCACGCCCGCGCGCTGCGCACAGGCAGCCGCTTCGCACAGCAGCGCGACCGTGCCGAGCGACACGAAGTTGTGCAGCAGCTTCATCGCATGACCGGCACCGATGCCGCCCACGTGCGTGACGTTCTCGGCAAAGCAGCGCAGCAGCGGCAGGCACGAAGCCAGCACCTCGGCGTCGCCACCCACCAGCAGGTTCAGCCGGCCCTCGGCGGCTTCCTTCGCGGTGCGGGTCATCGGCGCATCGATGAACCTGCCGCCCTTGGCGCTCACCGCTTCCGCCACCTTGGCGGTGGAGGCGGGCACGGCCGTCGAGCAGTCGATCACCACCGTGCCGGGGCGCAGGGCAGTCAATGCACCCTTGTCGCCGAGCATCACCGCCTCGACCTGCGGCGTGCCGGTGACGCAGAGGATCAGCACGTCGACCTGCGCGGCCAGGGCGGCCACGTCCTTCACCGACGTGGCGCCGGCCTTCAGCAGGCCGTCGATCGGCTGGTTGCCCGCGTGTTCCAGCACCGTCAACTGGTGGCCGTGCTTGACGATGTTGCTCGCGATGCCGTGGCCCATCAGGCCGACGCCGACGAGGCCGACTTTGCGTGGGGCTTGCTGTTCAGTGGTGGTCATGAATTGTTCATCCGTGCTTGATGGCGATGGTCTTGAGGGTCGTGAATCCGAGCAGGGCCTCGAAGCCCTTCTCGCGGCCGAAGCCGCTGGATTTCACGCCGCCGAAAGGCAGTTCTACACCACCCGCCGCACCGTAATTGTTCACGAAGACCTGCCCGCAATGCAGCTTGTGCGCCATGCGCAGCTGGCGCGCGCCGTCGCGTGTCCACACGCCGGCCACCAGGCCGAAGTCCGTGCCGTTGGCCAGGCGCACCGCCTCGGCCTCGTCGGCGAAGGGTGTCACGGCCAGCACCGGGCCGAAGACCTCGCGCTGCGCGATGTCGCTGTCGTGCGGCACGTCGCGGAACAGCACGGCCTCCTGGTAGAAGCCCGTGGCCGATGCGTTGGGCGACACCGTGCCGCGCGCCGCCACCTTCAGGCCGCTGGCCTCGGCGGTCGAGACCATGTCGCGCACCTGGCGAAACTGTTTCTCGTTGATGAGTGGACCCATGTCCAGGTCTTCCGCGGGCGTGCCCGCGCGAACGGCCGTGAAACGCTTCGCGAGGCGCTGCACCACCTCTTCGTACACCGACTGCTCCACCAGCACGCGGCTGCCCGCCGAGCAGGTCTGGCCGGCGTTCTGGATGATGGCGTTGAGCAGCACCGGTTCGGCCGCGTCGAGGTCGGCGTCGGCGAACACGATCTGCGGCGACTTGCCGCCCAGCTCCAGCGTCACCGGGCAATGGCGCTCGGCCGCGGCCAGGCCCACGCTGCGGCCGGTCATCGTCGAGCCGGTGAACGAGATGTGATCGATGCCCGGGTGCGCGCACAGCGCCGCGCCGGCTTCCTTGCCGTAGCCCGTCACCACGTTGAGCGCCCCGGCCGGAAAGCCCACCTCGGTCGCGATCTCGGCCAGGCGCAGCAGCGACAGGCTCGCGTCTTCTGCCGGCTTCACCACGCAGGCGTTGCCGGCCGCGAGCGATGCGCCCACGCTGCGGCCCGCGATCTGCATCGGGTAGTTCCAGGGAATGATGTGCCCCGTCACGCCATGCGGGATGCGCACGGTCAGCACGGTGTAGCCGCGCTCGTAGGGCAGGGTGTCGCCATGCAGCTTGTCGCAGGCGCCGGCGTAGTACTCGAAGTAGCGGGCCAGCGCGGTCGCGTCGTTGCGCGCCACGCGCAGCGCCTTGCCGGTGTCGCGCGCCTCCAGCTGGGCCAGCTCCTCGTGGTGTTCCAAGACGGCGGCACCGAGCTTGGCGAGCAGGCGGCCGCGCTGCAGCGCGGTCATGCCGCCCCAGGGGCCGTCGAAGTTCTCGCCCATGGCCTGGCGCGCGGCGCGCACGGCGGTGTCGACGTCGGCAGCCGTGCCGCGTGCGATCTCGCCGAATTTCTGGCCGTCGCTCGGGTCGATCACGTCGATGGTGGCGTTGCCTTCGGACGGTACGTGGCGGCCGTCGATGTAGTGGGTGGCGTTCATGAGGTTGTCTCCTTGCGGCCGATCACTTCGGTTCGGGCCAGGGGTGTTGGGCTTCGCGGATCTGTTCGAAGGCGCGGCTGAATTGCAGCACGCCCAGGTCGTCGAAGCGGCGCCCGGCGATCTGCAGGCCAATCGGCATGCCTTGCAGGCCCTCGCCCGAATAGCCGCAGTTGATCGAGGCAGCGGGCTGCTCCGACATGTTGTAGGGCACCGTGAAGCCGATGTGCTCCAGCGGCAGCATCGGGTCGTTGGTCGGCGAGGCGTGTTCCGCGGGCGCGGGCATGTTGGGCGACACGGGCGAGATCACGAAGTCGTAGGCCTTGGTAGCGGCGACGGTGGCCGCGCGCGTGGCGACGAACTGGCTGTAGGCGTCGAAGATGTGCGCGCCCGAGAAACCGGCCGCGCTCTCGGCCCACTCGCGGATGTACGGCAGGATCTTCGCGCGCTTTTCCGCGGTCATCGCCTGCATGTCGATGCACGAGCGCATGCGCCAGAAGTGGTCCATGCCCTGCAGCATCTTCGGTGTCATGAAGGCACCGATTTCCTCCACATGCGCGCCGGCCGCCTCGATGCGCTTCGCGGCGCGGCGCACGGCCTCGGCAATCTGCGGATCGAGCGGCAGGCCGCAACCCGCGTCCATGTGCAGCGCCACGCGCTTGCCCTTGAGGAACGACGGGTCGACCTCGAAGGCCGCCCAGTCGATCGCGGGCGCGGGCAGCTCCGAGTAGTCGCGATCGTCGGGCTGCGCGATCGACGCCATCATCAGCGCCGAGTCGGCCACCGTGCGCGTCATCGGCCCGGCGCAGCGGCCCATGTAGGGCGTGCTCAGTGGAATGCGGCCGAAGCTGGGCTTGAGCGTGTAGATGCCGCACCAGCTCGCAGGCAGGCGCAGCGAGCCGCCGATGTCGGTACCCACGTGCAGCGGGCCGTAACCCGCAGCGGCCGCCGCGCCCGCACCCGCGCTGGAACCGCCGGGCGTGCGCGACAGGTCCCACGGGTTGCGCGAGAGCTCATGAAAGCTCGACAGGCCCGACGACAGCATGCCCAGGTCGGGCATGGTGGTCTTGGCGACCAGTACCGTGCCGTCTTCCTTCAGGCGGGCGGCGGGTGGCGAGTCTTGCAGCATCGGCACGAGGTCGTAGGCTGCGGTGCCCAGCGGCATCGGGTCGCCTGCGGTCGCGAGGTTGTCCTTGATGGTCACGGGCACGCCGTCCAGCGTGCCGCGCGGCTGGCCGGCCAGCCAGCGCGCTTCGGAGGCGCGCGCCTGTTCGAGCGCCAGTTCGGGGCGGAACAGCCATGTGGCATGCAGCTCGGGCTCGTACGCGGCGATGCGCGCGTTGACCGAGCGTGCCACTTCGACCGGCGAGAGTTCCTTGGCGGCGTAAGCCGCGTGCAGCTCCTGCACGCTCAGGGAATACAAGGGCTTGGTCGTCATCGCATCAGCCCCACGAGATCGCGGCCAGGTCGTTCACCACGATCGGCATGCTCGGCCACAGGCCCTTCACTTCCTTGCGCGCGATGGTCGGGAATACCGCCTGGTACAGGAAGCCATTGACCGCGTCCGTGGCCAGCTCGCGCTGCGCCTCGGCCAGCAGTTCGGCGCGGCGCTTCTTGTTCTCTTCGTTCTGGATGGTGGCGAACAGGTCGCGGAACTTCTTCGAGTCGTAGCCCCAGTAGTAGTCGGGCTCGGTGTACTTCACGAGGTCGAAGGGCTCCACGTGGGCGACCATCGTCAGGTCGAAGTCGTGCGCGCCGCCGAAGGTGCCGCTGAGCCACTGGGCCCATTCGACGTTCTGGATCTTCACGTGGATGCCAATCTGCGCCAGCTGCGCCGCGATCACCTCGCCGCCTTGCCGCGCATACGAAGGCGGTGGCAGCTGCAGGCGCAGTTCGAGCGGCGTCTTCACGCCGGCCTCGGCCAGCAGTTTCTTCGCCTTCTCTACGTCGTAGGGGTTCAACGCGGTGGTGTCGATGAAGCCCGGCGCGCCCAGTGCGTAGTGGCTGCCGATGGGCTTGCCGAAGCCATCTGCCGCGCCCTGAACGATCGCGTTGCGGTCGATGGCCGCCAGGATGGCGCGGCGCACGCGCACGTCGTCCAGCGGCTTCTTGCGGTTGTTGATGGTGAGGATCACCTTGCCGCGCGTGCCGACCTCGATCACCTGGAAGCGCGGGTTGCCCTTGAACTGGCTCACCGAGCGCGTGCCCGCGCGCGGGAAGATGTCGATGTCGTTGGCCATCAGCGCGGCGGTCTGCGCGGCGGTGTCCGACATGAAGCGGAAAACGAACTTCTCGGTCTTCGCGAGGTTAGGGTCGCGGTACGTTGGCGACTTCACCAGCGTGCACGAGGCGCCGCGCTGCCAGGCGCTCAGCTTGTACGGGCCGGTGCCCACCGGCGCGGTGGCGTTGGTCTCGGCGCTCTTGGGCTCCACGATGCAGGCGGTCGACTGGCCGAGCATGAAGGGCAGGTCGGGATTGGGCAGCGTGCTGTTCACGCCGACCATGTAGTCGTCGAGCACCACGGTGCCGATCTCGCTGAAGAAGCGTTTGTCCTTGTTGGTGCTCTTGGCGCCGCCCGCGCGGTCGAACGAGAACTTCACGACCGATGCGTTGAAGGGCTGGCCGTTCTCGAAGCGCACACCCTTGCGCAGCTTGAAGACGAAGGTCTTCATGTCGGGTGACGAGGTCCAGCTCTCGGCCAGCATCGGCGTGACCGAGCCGTCGGCGTTCACCTTGGTGAGCGTCTCGAAGATGTTGTACTGCGTGATCTCCGCGATGGCCGATGCGGCGCCGGTCGTCGGGTCCAGGCCCGGCGGTTCGAGCGGCATGCCGATCGTCAGCGTGTTCTTGCCGGCCTGCGCACGCGCCTGGGGCAGGAAGACACCCGGGATTGCCGCGGCCATGGCGGAAGTCATGAGTGTGCGTCGCTTCAACATTCGGTAGTTCCTGGAGGTGAGGGTGATGGAAAGAAAGAACGACCGCCCGGCTAGCGGGACGGCGTGTGCAGAACGGCGGAAAGCAGGGTGCGCGTGTACTCGTGCTGCGCGTGCCGGAAGAGGTCGGCCGGGCGGCCGCGCTCCACGATGCGGCCCTTGAAGACCACGCACACTTCATCGCACAGGTGGTTGACCACCGCGAGGTCGTGGCTGATGAGCAGGTAGCTGATGCCGAACTGCTGCTGCAGGTCCTGCATGAGGTTGAGCACCTGGGCCTGCACCGACACGTCGAGCGCGCTGACAGGCTCGTCGGCCACGATGAGCTTGGGGCGCGTGATCAGCGCCCGTGCAATCGCAATGCGCTGGCGCTGGCCGCCCGAGAACTCGTGCGGGTACTTGTCCATGTCGGTGGTGCGCAGGCCGACTGCGGCGAGCGCCTCGTCGGCACGCTCGCGCTGCACGGCGCGGCTCGTTTCGGCCAGCGCCTCGAGGGGCTCGGCGACGATGCGCGCGACGGTCTGGCGCGGGTCTAGCGAGCCGTAGGGGTCCTGGAACACCATCTGGAAATCGCGCCGCGCGGTGCGCAGCTCGGCCTTCGACAGCGTGTGCAGGTCGCGGCCTTCGAGGCGCACGCTGCCCGAAGTCGGCGTGTCCAGCGCCATCACGAGGCGCGCGATGGTCGACTTGCCCGAGCCCGATTCGCCCACGATGCCGACGCTCTTGCCGGCGCGCACCTCGAAGCTCACGCCATTGAGCGCCTTCACGGTCGGTGGCGGGCCGAAGAGCTTCTCGCGCGGCAGCGCGTAGTGGCGATAGAGGTTGTTCACGGCCAGCAGGGGCTGGCCGGCGGCGGTGCTGGGTGGCTGGCTCATGCGGTGGCCGCCCTGGTGTTCGACGCGGCGATTTCGCCCAGCCGCAGGCAGCTCACGGCATGGTCGTTCGGCAGCATGGTGGCGCGTGGCCGCGTGCTCTGGCAGAGGTCGATGGTGTGGGTGCAGCGGCCCGAGAAGGCGCAGCCCCGGGGCATGTCGACCAGCTCGGGCACACTGCCCTGGATGGTCGGCAGCCGGCCCGCGCGCACCGCGCCGATGGCGGGGCGCGCCGCGAACAGGCCGCGCGTGTAGGGATGTGCGCGACCGGCAAAGACCACGTCCGTCGGGCCGCTCTCGACCGCGCTGCCGCCATACATCACGAGCATGCGCTTCACGCTGTTGGAAATCACGCCGAGGTCGTGCGAGATCAGGATCAGCGCCATGCCCATTTCCTTGACCAGGCCCTGGATCAGGTCGAGCACCTGCTTCTGGATGGTCACGTCGAGTGCGGTGGTGGGCTCATCGGCAATCAGCAGGTCGGGCCCGCAGGCGAGCGCCATCGCGATGCCGATGCGCTGGCGCTGGCCGCCGGAGAACTGGTGCGGATAGGCGTCGAGGCGCGAGGCCGCGTCGGGGATGCCCACGCGGTCGAGCAGCGCGAGCACTTCCTTGCGTGCGTCGGCTTGCGAGAGCCCGCGATGCAGCCGCAGCGGTTCGCCGACCTGGCGCGCAATCGTGTGCACCGGGTTCAGCGCCGTCATCGGCTCCTGGAAGATCATGCCGATGCGGTTGCCGCGGATCTGGCACATCTGCTTCTCGGGCAGGCCGACGAGTTCCTGCCCGTCGAGCTTGATGCTGCCCGTGACCTTGGCGCTCGACGGCAGCAGGCCCATCAGCGACATCACGGTGATCGACTTGCCGCAGCCCGATTCGCCGACGATGCCCAGCGTTTCGCCACGCTCCAGCGAGAACGAGATGCCGCGCACGGCCTGCGCCGGCCCGCGCTGGGTCTGCAGGCCGATCTGGAGGTTGTTGACTTCGAGGAGGGGCATGGCGCTTACCGGGCTCTGGCCAGGCGCGGGTCGAGCAAGTCGCGCAACCCGTCGCCAAGAAGGTTCAGCCCGAGCACAGCGAAGGCGATCGCCATGCCGGGGAAGACGGCCAGCAGCGGCTGCTGGAACATGAGGGTCTGTGCTTCGCTGAGCATGCGGCCCCACGAGGGTTGCGGCGGCTGGGTGCCCAGGCCCAGGTAGGAGAGGGCGGCCTCGGCCAGGATGGCGATGGCGAAGCGGATCGTGATCTGCACGATCAGCACGGCCGAGATGTTCGGCAGCACGTGCTGCATCGTGATCGCGAAGCTGCCCTTGCCGCAGGCGCGCGCGGCGGCCACGTACTCGCGCGACCAGATCGCGTTGGCCGAGGCGCGCGTGATGCGCGCGAAGGTCGGGATGTTGTAGATGCCGATGGCAATGATCGCGTTGACGATGCCGGCGCCGAACACGGCGGTCATCATGATGGCCGAGAGGATCGCGGGGAAGGCCAGCGTGAAGTCCGACAGCCGCATCACCGCTTCTTCGACCCAGCCGCGCTTGGCGGCAGCCAGCAGGCCCAAGGCGGTGCCAACCACGAGGCCGATGCCGACTGCGATCACACCCACGAGGATGGATGCGCGGGCACCAACCAGCAGCAGCGAAGCCACGTCGCGCCCGAACGCGTCGGTTCCCAGCCAATGCGATGCGGAGGGCGCCTGCATCTTGTTCGCCATGTCCATCGCATACGGCGACCACGGCGTCCACACGAAGGACACGAGGGCGGCCAGGAGTAGCAGCGCGGCCAGCACGCCGCCGATGACGAAGCTGCGGTGCTTCAGCGCGCGCTGCCAGAAGCCGGGGAGCTTGACGAGCGCCGCAGCGCTCGGAGCGGTGATGACGGAGCTCATATGTCGCTGGCCTTGATGCGCGGGTCGATCACGGCATACAGCACGTCGACCACGAAGTTCACGATCACCACCATGGCCGCCAGCAGCATCACGCAGTTGCGCACCACGATCAGGTCACGGTTGCTGATGGCCTGGAAGATGAGGCGGCCCAGGCCCGGCAGATAGAACACGTTCTCCACCACGATGGTGCCGGCCAGCAGCTCGGAGAACTGCATGCCCATGACCGTGATGACCGGGATCATGGCGTTGCGCAGCACGTGGGTCCACAGCACGGCTCGTTGCGACACACCCTTGGCACGCGCGGTGCGAACGAAGTCTTCCCGCATCACCTCCAGCACCGCCGAACGCGTGATGCGCGCCAGGATCGCGGCCTGCACCACCGCCAGCGACAGCGCAGGCAGCAGCAGCGACTTGATGCCCGCGAAGATGCCTTCGCCCCAGCCCTCGAAGCCCCCGGCGGAGAACCACTGCAGTTGCACCGAGAACACGAGGATCAGCAGGATGGCGAACCAGAAGTTCGGAATCGCGATGCCGACCTGAGCCATGCCCATGAGGCCGACGTCGCCGAGCTTGTTGTGGCGCGCGGCGGCCGTCACGCCCACCAGCAGCGCGATGACGACGGTCAGGGCCATCGCCATCATGGCCAGCGGCACGGTGAGCGCGAGGCGTTCGAGGATCAGGTCGAGCACGGGCGAGCTGTAGGCGTAGCTGTCGCCGAGGTGGCCGGTCAGCAAGCCGCCGATCCAGTGCCAGTAGCGCGTCCACGCGGGCTGGTCGAGGCCGAGCTTGGTGGCCAGGGCGGCGACGGCTTCGGGCGAGGCGTCGGGACCCATGAGCATCTGCGCGGCGTTGCCCGGGAGAATTTCCAGAACGAGGAACACGATGATGGACGCGCCGATCAGCGTGCCGATCAGCGTCAGCGTGCGCTTGAGCAGGAAGAGGCCCATGTCAGTGACTCCGCTGCGTGGTGTTGTGTTGCGGTGTGTTCGGGGTGCGTGCACAGACCATCGGGTACTCCCCTGCGCGAATGTCCCCCGGCCTGCGGCCTCCTCCTTTATTTCGCTGCGGGGAGCGCCCGATGCCCTGTGCACGATGGACGCGGCGCTCGTGCCGGCAGTTCAACCGCTCTGCTGAACGCTCACGCCGGCGGGGTGCCTTGCGCAGCGAAATAAAGGGGGAGGCCGAAGGCCGGAGGACATTCGCGGAGCAAGGTACCCCGTCGGCGTGAGCGCACCCCGAACGACGCACTCCGTACCGACCCCTGGCTTCCAGATTCGTCATGCAGAAATGCATTCGGCGATCGCGCGGCCCACGTCCACGGTGTTCGCGGTGCCGCCCATGTCGCGGGTGCGCGGACCTTCGCTCAGTACAGTCTCGATGGCCGACAGCACGGCGGCGGAAGCCTGCGCGTAGACGGGATCGTCGCCGCCGAGGTGGTCCAGCATCAGCGCGGCCGACCAGATCTGGCCGATGGGATTGGCGATGCCCTTGCCTGCGATGTCGGGCGCCGAGCCATGCACGGGCTCGAACAGCGACGGGAACTTGCGCTCCGGATTCAGGTTGGCCGAGGGCGCGATGCCGATGGTGCCGGTGCAGGCCGGGCCCAGGTCGGACAGGATGTCGCCGAAGAGGTTGGAGGCCACGACCACGTCGAACCAGTCGGGGTGCTGCACGAAGTGCGCGCAGAGGATGTCGATGTGGAACTTGTTCGTCGCCACGTCGGGGTAGCGCGTGGCGATTTCGGCCAGGCGTTCGTCCCAGTAGGGCATGGTGATCGAGATGCCGTTCGACTTGGTGGCGGCCGTCAGGCTCTTGCGCTTGCGGCGGCTGGCGAGCTTGAACGCGTAGTCGATGATGCGGTCCACGCCGGTGCGGGTGAACACGGCTTCCTGGATCGCCATTTCGCGCGGCGTGCCTTCGAACAGGCGGCCGCCCACGGAGGTGTATTCGCCTTCGGTGTTCTCGCGCACCACCAGGAAGTCGATGTCGCCGGGCTTGCGGTGCGCCAGCGGACCGGGCACGCCGGGCATCAGGCGCACGGGGCGCAGGTTGACGTACTGGTCGAAGTCGCGGCGGATCTTGATGAGCAGGCCCCACACGGCGATGTGATCGGGCACCTTGTCGGGGGCGCCCACCGCGCCGAAGTAGATGGCGTCGTGGCCCTGGATCTTGTCGGCCCAGTCGGCCGGCATCATCAGGCCGGTGCGCACATAGTGGTCGGAACCCCAGTCGAAATGGTCGTAGGAGAAGTCGATGCCGAAGCGGCGACCCACCGCGTCGAGCACGCGCAACCCTTCGGGCATGACCTCGACGCCGATGCCGTCTCCGGGAATGACGGCAATCCTGTGCTTCTTCTGCATTGACTCAACCTGTTCCAAGTTCGTTGCGTTCGGGGGCCGGCGCCTGCGACGCTGGGCTGTTGAAAAATTCTAGGAGCGAGGGGTGGGGGTGCGGTGGGGGTTGGCACCCAAACCGCCTTGACAAAATCAGAAGGCGAAGCGGCGAGATTTCATAGAGGACTTTGTCAATTCAATGTCACGGAATCGACTTCGATTTCGAAAAATTAGAAGGCTGGAGGTGCCCCGGGCGAACGCCGTGCTGCTGCACGGAGCACCGGGAAAGTCGTCGCCGGAGGGCTGACACGACCTTATGTCCCTCGTACCATGGCCCGATGCGAACACTCCAACTTCCCACCGGCGGCGAGATGCCCGTCCTCGGCCTGGGCACCTGGCGCATGGGCGAAAACGCGGGTCATCGTGCGGCGGAGGTGAAAGCCGTGCGCGAGGCCATCGCCCTCGGCTACCGGCTCATCGACACGGCCGAGATGTACGGCGAAGGCGGGGCCGAAACAGTGGTGGGCCAGGCCATTGCCGAGGCCTTGCGCGCGGGCGATGCACGGCGTGAAGAGCTCTTCGTCGTCAGCAAGGTTTATCCGCACAACGCCAGCCGGCGCGGCACGCGCGACGCCTGCGAGCGCAGCCTGAAGCGGCTTGGCCTCGACGCCATCGACCTCTACCTGCTGCACTGGCGCGGCAACCATCCGCTGCGCGAGACCGTCGCCGCGATGCAGTCGCTGGTGGCGGACGGACGCATCGGCCACTGGGGCGTGAGCAACTTCGACACCGACGACATGGAAGAGCTGATGCAGGCCGTGGGCGACGGGCCGGGCTGTGCGGCGAACCAGGTGTACCTGTCGCTCGGCGAGCGCGGCCCCGAGTTCAGCCTGCTGCCCTGGCAGCGCGAACGCGGCATGCCGCTGATGGCCTACAGCCCGATCGACCAGGGGGCGCTGGCCGAAGACGATGGGCTGAGCGAACTGGCCGGCCGGCTCGGCGTGACGGCTGCGCAGCTTGCACTGGCCGCCGTCGTCGCACGGCCCGGCGTGGCCGCGATTCCGAAGGCGGTGCGCAGCGCGCACCTGAAGGAGAACCTGGCTGCCGCCGATCTGCAACTCGATGCGGCCACCCTGGCCGAGCTGGACCGTCTGCATCCACCGCCGCGGCGCAAGACGCCGCTGGCAATGATCTGAGAAGAAGAAAGAAGGATCAGTGCGCCTCGGCCTGCTTGGCCGCGGCGATCACAGCCTGCTCGTCGTGCTTCGCGCCGTTGAGGAACAGGTTGAGAAGCACGGCCGCGATCGACGCCAGCAGAATGCCCGACTCGATCAGCGAGTGGATCGCGTGCGGCATCCATTGCTTGAAGTTGGGCGCGATCAGCGGAATCATGCCGATGCCGATGGACACCGCGACGATCATCGCGTTGTGGCGGTTGGTCTTGAAATCCACGCCCGAGAGAATGCGGATGCCCGTGGCCGCCACCATGCCGAACATCACGAGGCCCGCGCCGCCGAGCACCACGGTGGGCAACGATTCCACCAGCGCGGCCATCTTCGGCAGCAGGCCCAGCACGATCAGGATCACGCCGCCGGCCACGCACACGTAGCGGCTCTTGATGCCCGTGACGGCCACGAGGCCCACGTTCTGCGAGAAGCTGGTGTACGGGAAGGTGTTGAAGATGCCGCCGATCAGCGTGCCCAGGCCGTCGGTGCGCAGGCCGCGCGCCAGGTCCTTCTGGCTGATCTTGCGGTCGGTCATTTCACCGAGAGCGAGGAACATGCCGGTCGATTCGATCATCACCACGATCATGATCAGCGTCATCGTGAGGATCAGGATCGGGTCGAACTGCGGCATGCCGAAGTGAAAGGGCAGCACGATGTCGACCCAGGCGGCCTTGCCCACCTTCTCGTAGGTCATGAGGCCGGTGACCGAGGCCACCACCGCACCGATCACGATGCCCAGCAGCACCGAGATGTTGGCGATGAAGCCCTTGGCGTACTTGACGATCAGCAGGATCGACACCAGCACCAGCGCCGCCACGCCGAAGCCAGAGAGGTCCGCGTACTTGGGGTTGGGCACCGTGGGCATGATCGCGAAGCCCTTGGGCACCGCGGGAATGGAACTGCCGGGCGAGGTGACCTCGGCCAGCCACTTCGCATACACCGGGTCGACCAGCGCGGGCGCGGTCGGGCCCACGGGGTTGCCGAAGATCCAGTTGATGCCCACGCGCATCAGGCTGATGCCGATGACCGCGATGATGGTGCCCGTGACCACCGGCGGAAAGAAGCGCAGCATGCGGCTCACCAGCGGCGCGATCAGTATCGATACGATGCCCGCGCCGATGATGGCGCCGAACAGCAGCTGCGCGCCGTTCTGGCCCGGGTTGGCGTTGGCGATGGCGACCATTGGCGCCACCGACGCGAAGGTGACGCCCATCATCACGGGCAGCTTGATGCCGAAGAACTGCGTGGCACCCAGCGCCTGGATCAGCGTGGCGATGCCGCAGCAGAACAGGTCGGCCGAGATCAGCAGGGCGACCTCGTCGGGCGAGAGCTTGAGCGCGCGCCCGACGATGAGCGGCACCGCGACCGCGCCCGCATACATCACCAGCACGTGCTGCAGGCCAAGGGCCGCGAGCTTGCCAGAAGGCAGGCGCTGGTCCACGGGATGGACTGTCGGAACAGTGGAAGAGGTCTCGGCCGTCATCGTGTATCTCCTGGCGCAGCAAGGGGAGAGAGGCGTGAACGGCGCGGTGTTCCGTGGCGTCCACCTGGTGTGTACGCCAAACTGTATACAATTTATGCGGCAATCCGGATGCAGGAAAACCCGCATCGCAGGCCCTGGGCGAAGACGATCAGTTTTCCAATTTCAGCCGCCGCATGAGCCAGTTCGCGGTGAACTCGAAGTGCTCTCGCATGTTCGACTCCGCCGTGTGGCCATCCTCCCCAAATACCAGTTGCGTCACATTGAAGCCAAGAGCCGCAAGGGACGCAGGTTCATCTCTGGAGACGAGATCTTCGCGGGCGCCGTTCACCATGAGAATGGGTTTGTGCAACTGCACCGCGGTTGGCATCTTCAATTGACGTGAGAGTTGGAATGCTTCGTAGTATTCGCACATCGCCTGACGGGGTGTCGTCTGCGGATTCATGTTGGCAAACACGGTGTAGGGCGCGACGATCCATGCAGGCGCCGTCTTGCAATGCGCTTGTCCGAAGCTCGAATCGCTGGGGCCGCCTATGTTGACGATCGCCTTGTAGAAGTCGTTCCTCAGCCCGCCAAGCGTTCCCAAGTAGCCTCCCATGCTCCAGCCGTACACGGCCACTCGGCTCGCGTCCAGGTCGTTGCGGGTCTTGATGTAGTCCGCAACCGTGTCAAGCATCGCGGAGGACTCCGGACGGAATCCCAACTGGTTCTCCCCAGTGTCCGGATTTTCCACAATGAGGGTTGCGAACCCGCGGCCCATGAAGTAGTCGCTGTGCCGGATCATCTCCGTCTTCAGGTTGTCGAGGCCGCCGAGGATGACCAGCACCGGCAGCTTCTCGTTGCTGCCGCGTCGTGCCGACGGGGCTCGGAAGTAGCCAATGAATTCTTTCTCTCCGGTCTTGAATGTGATCCGCTGGAGCGGCTTTCCCAGGACCGCGTAGGCTCGTTCGGTCGCCCGCAGATCCGCGGCGGGGACACGCTTGGGCAGCCGATTCATCCGCAGATAGAAAGCGGCCTTCTTGTATTCGGCCGATGCGGCCGCGCTGTCGCCCCGCTCTTCGGCCACGCGGGCTCGTTCCAGATGCACCTGGGCGGGCTTGCTGAAAGTCGCTTGCCAGGCCGCCTGCGACGGCCCGGCATGTTCCGGCGGCGTTCCAACGACGTCGTCGAACGTGCTTGCTTCGATGCCGGCATCCTCGAGCCACCAACAGATGTTGAATTTGAACGAAGGATGCATGCGAGCGATGCCTCCCGGGTACTCCGCCTGTCCTTTCCTGCAGAACTCGGCCATGCTGTCCGCCGCCCTGGCCGAGGGGATGCCCTGTGCCGCGGATTCGTGCGGCGCTGCCGCGACAAGAAGGACGGCTCCGAAGGCCGTCAAGAGTTTCAAGATCAATTTGTTCGTCACGGTCTTTCCTTTATTGGGTTGGGCGGCTCGGGCCCGTCGCAAGGGCGAAAAAGCGATTTGCTTGGCGCTATCGGGGCGACGCACTGGGCAGCCAGCCATTGCCGCGATACCAGGCGACCGTATCGGCAACGGTTTGCTCGATCGGGCGAAACTTCAGTTGAAGTTTCTGCTCGCTCTTCGTGTGGTTGAAATGGCTGCGCCCCGCCTCCTTGCGCATCAGCCGCACCGTCGCCAGGCTGAGCAGGATGGGTTTGCCGCTGATCCGCGCATAGAGCTCCTGTGCCGCCGCCAGGAGATACAGGAGCGGGAAGGGCAAGTTGCGTGTCGGCGTCTTGATGCCCGCGATCTTCCCCATCAAGGGCACCAGTTCCTGCATCGTCATGTGGCGGCCGGCAGCCAGATAGCGTTCGCCGCGCTGCCCGTGCTCCGCGGCCGAAATCTGCGCCCTCGCCACATCGCGGGCATCGACAACGGAAAAGCTCCCAGGCAGCAACCCAGGCAATTTTCCAAGCACCACATCGTTGACAAATTGTCCTGACGAGGTGGGGCCAATATCGGCCGGCCCCCACATCCACCCTGGCAAGACAAAGCTCGCGTGCATGTCCGGGTGCGCTGCAAGAAAGGCCGACACGACTTGATCGGCCAGTATCTTGCTGCGGTAGTAGTCGTCGTCGGCATCTGCCAGGTCACGCAGACAGGTCTCGTCGATGGGCATGCCCGGCTCGCCATTCAGCACCGCGATGGACGAGGTCTGAACGAAGCGCCGAATGCCGGCGTCGTATGCCCGCTCGATGAGCTGCTGCGTGCCGTCCACATTGATGCGTTTGAGCTCTTCCCAGTGGCTGCCGCCCTTGAAGTTGTCCCGGAAGAAGGCGGCGGTGTGGAACACCACGTCGCATCCTTGCAGTGCCTTGGAGAAAGCGGGTACATCCGCCATGTCGCCCAGCACCAATTCGACGCCTTTCATCCCCGCAAACTGCTGCTGACCTTTGGCCTTCGAGCGGGCGAGGGCCTTGACGGAGACGCCGCGCGCGACCAGCTCGCGCACAAGGTTGTTGCCGAGAAGGCCGGTGGCGCCGGTGACAAATGCGGACCTCGGGCTCTTGGATTTTTCCATATCGATTGAATGTCAAAGATCAAATGAAGTTTGAATGTACCTTCGGCATTTTGAAATATCAAGTGATATCTGAAGAAGTGTCCCAGCCTTGCCTCCGGAAGCACGCGCCCGCCGGTCGACATCCAAAGTTCATGTGATATCTTTTGAGGCATGAGCCCCACGACAGCAAGAAGGCGCCTGACCCGTGAGGAAAGCCGGGCGCAGACTCGCGAGCGCCTGATCGACACCGCGCAGCACCTGTTCGTGTCGAACGGCTATGGGGGCGCGTCGATCCGCGACATCGCGGACAAGGCGGGCTACTCCCAAGGTGCTTTCTATTCGAACTTCTCGAGCAAGGAAGACGTCCTGCTGGAGTTGCTGCGACGGCACATGGAAGCGGAAGCGACGCGGCTTTCCACGGTCTTGGGCAACGACGCGCAACAGCCCGAACAGATGCTGGCCGAACTGGAAGCCTGGGCTTCCACGCTCAATCACGATGCCGACTGGTGCATGCTTTCCATCGAACTGCAGTTGCATGCCAACCGCAGCCCGGCGTTCGCTGCGGAGTACCGGAAGGTGTGGGACAAACACCGGTCCGAGATCGGCGGCGTGATCGGCCTGTTGTTCGACAAGCTCGGGCGCTCGCCCCCTGCCGCACCGGACGAACTGGCCGCGGCCTTCATGGCACTCTCGCATGGGCTGGCACTGCAGCGGATGAGCACGCGCCCGGATCCCTCGGGCCGGCTGATCATGGTGTTCCTGCGCGGACTGATCGCAAGTGCGGAATGCCTGGGAACTGCAGCTGTCGCACCGGCCGACTCCTCTTCGCGCGAGCCCAGGAAGCGCGCTGCGAAGAAAGCCCGGCGCTGAATCGCACCCGGGTGCCCAGGACACCTTCAGGCTGTCCTGCAGACCCTCCCTAGGCGAGCAGCGCCTTCACCAGATCGAGCTGCCGATCAGGCTTCTCGGTGCCCAGTTCGAGGCTCGCCTCGATGCGCTCCAGGTGGTCATTCATGCTCTTCACGGCGGCCTCGGCATCGCCCTTGCGGCACAGGCGCAGGAAATCGGCGTGCTCGTCCGACGAGCAGTGCGGGTCGTTCGACGAGTGGTACAGCATGGCGATCAGCGAGCTGCGCGCCACCAGTTCGCGCACCAGCTCGGCCAGCGTGCGGTTGCCCGTGGCCTCGGCCAGCGCCACATGGAAGTCGCCCAGCAGCTTCTCGCGCACGGTGCCCGTGGTGGTGGTCTGGCGCAGCGCTGTGCGTTCGAACTTGATGTGCTGCTCCAGCACCTGGTAGTCGCGCGGCCGTGCGGCGGCGACGAACAGGCGCACCACCTCGCTTTCGAGAATGCGGCGCACCGCGAACACCTCGCGGGCCTCTTCCACCGAGGGCTGGCAGACGAACGCGCCCTTGTCGGGAATCATCTCGATGAGCTTGTCCTTCGACAGCATCAGCAATGCGGCGCGCACCTTGGTTCGGCTGACCGAATAGACCCGGCCCAGCGCCTCTTCGCGCAGCCAGGTGCCGGGCGGCAGGCGCTTCTCGACGATCGCGGTGGCGATGTCGTTGGCGATGCTTTCGATGGAGCTGTTCTTGTCTGCTGCGGCCGCGCCGTTCTCGGCTGGAACGGCGATGGCGGGGGGTACGGAAGATTTGGAACTGGCGCGGGGCATGCGCGGATTGTGGCCTAGCTCGAAAGCGTAAAGCTTTCCAGTGCGCCAACGATGGGCTTGGGCAAGGGCTTCGCCAGCTCCCCGCGCTTGCTGGTGCGCAGCTTCAGGGCGACGAGCGACTCGATGAGCTTGGTGCCCGCGGCCACGCCGTCGATCACGGGCACGCCTAGCACTTGCTCGATGTGCGCGCACAGGTCTGTCATGCCGGCGCAGCCCAGCACGATGCAGTCGGAGCCGTCTTCCTCGAGCGCGCGCCGGCATTCGTCGATGATGCGTTCGCGCGCACGCGAGCCGGGCTCCTCGAGTTCAAGCACCGGCAGATCGCAGGCGCGCACGTTGGCGCAGAAGCGTTCCATGCCGTAGATCTCGGCCAGGTGCCAGGCCTGGCCCATGGTGCGGCCCAGCGTCGTCACCACGCTGAAGCGGCTGCCCACCATGCTGGCCAGGTGCATCGCGGCTTCGGCAATGCCCACCACCGGTCCGCGTGCCAGTTCGCGCGCGGCCTTCAGGCCCGGGTCGCCGAAGCAGGCGATCACGTAGCCGTCGATGTTGCCTTCGCGTTCACCCGCCGCGATCTCCTGCAGCAGGCCCGGCACGGCCAGCGCTTCGTCGTAGTGACTCTCGATGGAGAGCGGCCCCATGGCCGGGCTCACGGCGACGATCTCGGTGCCGGCATGCGCCACCGCGCGGGCGCAGGCACCGATCTTCTCGGTCATGCTCCAGGTGGTATTGGGGTTGATGATCTTGATGCGCACGGCGCTCCCTTTCTCTTTCAGTTCAAGTCTTGTTGATGCGGTTCAGCACGGCATAGAGCACGAAGCCCAGGCCCATGCCGATGAACCACGCATAGTTCGCGCCGCCGCGCAGCGCCGGCACCATCACGCACAGGATCGGCACGATGGCCGCCGGCACCAGCGCCTGGATCGCCTTCGGGTTGTAGCCGCCGCTGTACCAGTACTCGCCCTTCGGGCTCATGCTGTAGAGCGCGTCCACGTCGATGCGCTGCTTGCGCACGATGTAGTAGTCGGCAATCAGAATGCCGAACAGCGGCCCGATGAACGAACCCAGCACGTCGAGCGTGTAGTGAATGACCTCGGGGCTGTTGTAGAGGTTCCATGGCGTGAGAAACACCGAGCCCACCGCGGCGATCATGCCGCCCGTGCGCCAGCTGATGTGCTGCGGTGCCACGTTCGAGAAGTCGAAGGCCGGCGACACGAAGTTGGCCACGATGTTGATGCCGATGGTCGCGATCATGAAGGTCAGCGCGCCCAGCACGACGGCGGTGGTGCTGTCGATCTTGCCCACGGTGTGCACCGGATCGGTGATCAGTTCCCCAAAGACGGGCAGCGTGGCGGCGGTGGTGATGACGGTCAGCAGCGAGAAGAACACGAAGTTCACCGGCAGGCCCCAGAAGTTGCCCTTCTTCACCGCGTCGAAGCTCTTGCCGTAGCGCGAGAAGTCGCCGAAGTTGAGCATCGGGCCGCTGAAGTAGCTCACCACCAGAGCAATGGCAGAGAGCATCACGGGCAGCGCGTCCCAGCCCTGGAACTTGATGCCGCCGAGGTTCAGGTCGATCTTGCTCCAGCCCGCCTTCCACACCAGCCAGCCGCACAGCACGGCCATGACCACGTACACCGCCGGGCCGGCCCAGTCGATGAACTTGCGGATGGCGTCCATGCCGTGCCAGAAGACGAAGGCCTGCAGCACCCACATGACCATGAACGCGACCCAGCCGAGGGCCGACAGGCCGACGAAGCCGTGTTGCGCGACATCGGCATACGGCGCCAGGCCCGGCGCCATGTGCAGCGCCAGCACCATGAATGCGGCCGATGCGAGGTACGTCTGCACGCCGTACCAGGCCACGGCGATCAGCCCGCGGATGATGGCCGGGATGTTGGCGCCCAGCACGCCGAAGGGCGCGCGGCACACCACCGGGTAGGGCACGCCCGTCACTTGGCTGGGCTTGGCCACGAGGTTGCAGAAGAACTGCACGATCACGATGCCGACCAGCAGCGACACCAGCACCTGCCAGCTCGACAGGCCCAGCGCGAACAGGCTGCCGGCCGTGATGTAGCCGCCCACGCTGTGCACGTCGGACATCCAGAAGGCAAAGATGTTGTATTGGCCCCAGGTCTGCTTCTTCAGCGGAGCGAGGTCTTCGTTGGTCAGGCGCGGGTGGTAGCCCGGCTTGATGACGGCGTTCGATTCCGCGTGCGGCGCAATGCCGGCTTCGCTTGCCCCCGCGGGGGCCTGGCTGACGACTGTGCTCATGGTCTTTCCTCGTGCGGGTGGGTGGATCGGGACCCGGTTTTGACGCAAATTTCGCGCCGGTTTTTCGGATGCGTTATTTGTATACAAAAACTGCACGCAATCAAGGCCATTCGGGGAATCATATATCCGTAGATTCCCTGATGTGTGTGGCGCTGTTGTTCGGCCGGGCCACGGCGCACAGGCACGACGGTGGCAGGTCGCCGGACCTCCGTGGGTGATTAATCGAAATTCTTATGGCTCAGATGAAAAATATATCGTTTTCCATTGTGAAAGGTGCTGCTTAGAGTCGGGTCCATCCCCACTCCCCCGATGGAAAGCCCCATGAGCAACACAGCTACCCGCATCCCGTTTCATCTTGCGTTCCCGGTGCGAGACATCGCCGAGGCGCGCGCGTTCTACGGCGACTTGCTTGGATGCCCTGAAGGCCGCAGCGCGCCTGAATGGGTCGACTTCGATTTCTACGGCCACCAGATCGTGGCGCACCTGGCACCCGACGAATGCGGCCACCGCCAGAGCAGTTCGGTCGACGGTCACGACGTACCCGTGCGCCACTTCGGCGCGATCGTTCCGATGGATCAATGGCAGGCCATGGCCGACAAGCTCGTGGCGCGCCAGACAAAGTTCGTCATCGAGCCCTACATCCGGTTCAAAGGAGAGCCCGGCGAGCAAGCGACGATGTTCTTTCTGGACCCCTCAGGCAACGCGATCGAGATGAAGTCGTTCGCCGACTTGAGCTCGCTCTTCGCACGCTGAAAGAACTGCATGACCAAGAGCAGCAAAAGGAGCCTTGCCTTCGCAGCGGCGCTTGCCGTCGTCTGCGGGGCTGCGGCGGCGCAAACCGACACCTTGAAGAAAGTCAAGGAGTCGGGCTCGATTTCCGTGGGTGTCCGCGATGCGTCGGGTGCCATGTCGTTCACCCTGGGGCCCAACAGGTACACCGGCTTTCACGTGGAGATCTGCGAGCGGATCATTGCCGACATCAGGAAGGCAGTTCAACTCGACAGGATCGACGTGAGGTACCAGCTCGTGACGCCACAGAACCGGATTCCCCTCGTTCAAAACGGTACGGTGGATATCGAATGCGGCACGACGACCAACAATGCAGCGCGGCAGAAGGAGGTTGCCTTTGCACCGACGCTCTATGTCGAAGGCGTTCGCATCGCGGTCAAGGCCACGTCGGGCATCACGCGCCCCGCGCAGCTGGCCGGCAAGACCGTGGCGGCCACGACAGGAAGCACGTCCGTGCCGGCGCTGAGAAAACTCAAGCGTGAGGGCGCGAACGGTATCGAGGAGGTGCTCGCCAAGGACAACAGCGAAGGATTCCTGCTCCTCGAGGCGGGCCGAACCGAAGGATTCGTCGCCGACGGGCAGATCCTCGCGACGTTGATCTCGAAGAGCAAGGAGCCGGAAAAATACAGGCTCCTGGACCAGGTTCTCAGCGTCGAGCCGCTCGCGATCATGTTCCGCAAGGGGGATCCTGCATTCAAGAAGCTGGTCGACGACAGCGTCGTGGCATTGGCCAGGAGCGGCGAAGTCGCACGGATCTACGACAAGTGGTTCATGCAGCCGATTCCGCCTCACAACGCCAGGGTGGGGCTGCCGGCAAACGCCATGACGAAGGCTGCCTGGGCCGACCCCACGGACAAGCCGATGGAGTCTTACGAGTCCCGTTGACTGCCGATGGTGCGCGGAAAGTCGGCGAACCAGCGGTGCCGAGTCCGACCCGCATGCGAGGCGATCGAGCGGCGCTCCCCGGTTTCAGGTACGGCGCGGGATCGATGCCCTTGCGCGGCTGGCATTCCGCGCAGGCGATGTGTTCGGCTTCGCTTCAGCCGCATCGCGCAGGCATTGGGCGAAGTGCGCAACCATGGGCGGGCTGGCCCGGGGCTTTCGCTGGAGCAGGCCGATCTCGCGCTGGAAAGTGACCGCGCCCAAGGAGACGATGCGCACCTGCGCAGGCAAGGGCAGATGCGCCTCGACCAGCGGCACGAGCGCCACGCCCAGGCCCCTGGAGGCCAAGTGGATCAATCCGGGAATCTCGTCGACCTCGATCGCATCGTTGACCGCCAGGCCTTCCCGACGCAGAAACCCCTCGACCATCCGCCCACCGAACGAAGCCCTGTCATAGCGCAGGAATGGCTGTTCCTGGATCAGCGTGCGCCAATTCTTCGTTGCCGGCAGGGCCTTGGGCACCACCAGCACGTAGGGCTCGTGCACCAGTGGCTGCCACGTCAGGTCGGCAGGCATGCCGAACGGAGGGCGGATGATCACCGCGGCATCGATCTTCCCGGCGTCCAGGTCGTCCATCAGGCGCATCGAGACGCCAGGCGACACATGGACACGCACGAGAGGAAAGGACTTGCGCAGTTGCTCAAGCGCACGCGCCAGCAGCGTGGGCTGCGCCGAGGCAATCGAACCTACGCGAAGAAGCCCCTGGGTGGCGTTGTCGTGAGGAAGCTCCCCGAGCTTGGCGAACAGCGCGCAGATTTCTTCTGCCCGCGGCAAGGTCGTCTGGCCTGCGACATTCAAGGTGGCCGATCGGCCTGTTCTGTCGAAGAGCTCGAACCCCAGGGCTTCTTCGAGTCGCTTCATCTGGCTGCTCACCGCCGATTGAGTAAGCCCGATTCGATCGCCGGCCGCCGCGAAGGTGCCGAGCTTGCACACCGCAATGAAGGTCTTGAGTTCGTTGATCACCCTGGAAGCATCGCAAACATCGATGCTCGGGTCAACCAAGCATCATCGCAGGTGATCAATGCCGACCCGTCGAGCGGCATGGGCTATTCTTCGAACCCTTCAAAACGAGTGTTCGCCAGCGCGCCGCACCGATCGATGCCTTCCATCAAATTCCGCACGCGGCTCTCGCTGGCCTTCGCAACGCTCGTTGCGCTGGTGTGCATCCAGGCCGGTTTCATCTACCTGGGTTCCGAGCGCGTTACTTTCGCCAAGCAGCACAGCCGGCTTGCGAGCGACATCCTGTCCGATCTGCTGGAGCTGTCCACCAACAAGCAGCGGCTGCGGGTCTGGGCCTCGCAGCGGCTGATGAACGGCGACGCGCCGATCGAGGCACGCGACCGCTGGCTGGCCGGCATGCGGACCAGCGCGGCCAGCCTGCACGACCTGACGCAGCGCGACCTGGCCTGGTGGACCCAGGCTTCCTCGGCGCGCGGCACGCCGGTGCCCGAGGCGGCGACCCAGCTGGCGGCCAGCATCGACCTGCTCGACGCCAACATCGCCGAAGTCCAGGCCCGCCTGCTGCGGCTGGAGCCGTTGGAGGAGGGCGCGGAGTTTTCATCGGTGTGGCAGCAGCTCAACCAGGTGTTCGACGTGACGCGCGGGCGCGACCTGCGCGAACTCGTCAACGGTGCGATCGCGCGCCAGCGCGAGGCGGTGCCGGTGGCACGCAAGGCCACGGAACGCGCCGTCGAGGTGCTGCGCCTGCAGGCCATCGGCCTCGCAGTGCTGACCCTGGTGGCCGCGGTGCTGATCGCCATTCGCCTGAACCGGCGGCTGCAGGCGCCCATCGCCGGCCTGCTGGCCGGCACGCAGGCCCTGCAGGCCGGCCGCATGGACCATCGCCTGGAGGTCGGGTCGAGGGACGAGTTCGGCCAGGTGGCGGAGCATTTCAATGCCATGGCCGCCGAGTTGCAGCAGCGCCGCAGCGATGCCGAAGCCGCCCGGCACAAGCTCGAAGCGGCGGTGGATGCGCGCACGGCCGAGCTGCAGTCCGCCCACGTCACGCTGCAGAACATCGACCAGCGCCGCCGCCAGCTGTTCGCCGACCTGAGCCACGAACTGCGCACGCCGGCCACCGCCATCCGCGGCGAGGCCGAGATCGCATTGCGCGGCGCCGACAAGCCGCCGGCCGAATACAAGTTGACGCTGTCGCGCATCGTCGGCGGCGTGGAGCAGCTCGCGCGGGTGATCGACGACCTGATGCTGATCGCGCGCGCCGAGGCCGACCAGCTCGTCATTCGGCAGGACCGGGTGGACCTGGGCCTGCTGGTCGGCGATGCGGCCGAGCAGGCCGAGGCGCTGGGGGCGCTGCATGGCGTGGGGGTGCGCCTCGATGCGCCGTACGACGCACAGCCGGCGCTTGTCCAGGTGCACGCCGATGCCGATCGGCTGCGCCAGGCCCTGATGATCGTGCTGGACAACGCGGTGCGCTATTCGCGCGCCGGCGGCGCGGTTCGCATCGGTTGGCGCGAGCTCGACGGATGCGTGGAAATTGCCGTGCGCGACCAGGGCATCGGCATCGACGCCGACGAGCTGCCCACGGTGTTCCAGCGCTTCACGCGTGGCCAGCGCGCCCGGGCGCACCGCGTCGACGGCACCGGCATCGGCCTGTCGATCGCGCAGGTGATCGTTTCCGCGCACGAAGGCCGCATCGACATCGAGAGCGAGCCATTCGTGGGCACGACGGTCCGCATCCGGCTGCCGCGTTTCGACGGCACCGATTTCCCCACGGCGCCGGAGGCCGCATGAACAACATCCTGGTGGTCGAAGACGATCCGCGCGTGGCCGACTTCCTTCAGCGCGGCCTGCGGGCCGAAGGCTATGGCGTGCAGCTGGCCCGCACCGGAACCGACGGCCTGGCGCTGGCGCGCGGCGGCGAGCCCGCGCTGCTCATCCTCGACCTGATGCTGCCCGGCCTCAGCGGCCTGGAGCTGTGCCAGACGATGCGCGCCGAGGGCCACCATGTGCCCGTGCTGATGCTCACGGCCATGAGCTCGCTGGAGGCCAAGGTCAACGGCCTGCGGCTGGGTGCGGACGACTACCTCACCAAGCCCTTCGCTTTCGAGGAACTGCTGGCGCGCATCGAGGCGCTGCTACGGCGCGGGCGCGAGCAGCGCGTGAAGGCGAGCAGCCTGCAGGTGGCCGACCTCGTTCTGGACCGCGAGCGCATGCAGGTCACGCGGGCCGGCCAGCCGATCGCGCTGACCGCGAAGGAGCTGGCCTTCCTGGAACTGCTGATGAGCGCACCCGGGCGCGTGTACAGCCGCGAGCGCATCCTCTCGAACGTGTGGGGCACCAGCGAGGACCCGCTGACCAACGTGGTCGACGTGTACGTGCGCCGCCTGCGCGCCAAGATCGACGAGGGCCATCCGCTCGCGCTGCTCAAGACCGTGCGCGGCTTCGGCTACCGGCTCGACGCGCAGGAGGCCTGAGCGCGCGCGGGGCGCCCGTTCATCCGTTGTTCATCTGCGCTTCAACTCGCATTCATGGCCCGGTACGGGTCGTGTTCATGAGCGCGCCGCAGACTTGATTCCTGCCTCGCGAATGCGGTGCAGCGCCGGCCTGAACCGGTGCTTCAACAACTTCCACAACAAGGAATCATCTCCGTGAAGAAAAGTCTCGTCGCCAGCGCCGCCCTCGGCGTCCTCTCTCTCTCGCTCGCCACCGGTGCGCTGGCCCAGGGATCGGGTACGGCCGTCTGCACGCCGGCGGATGCGGCGCAGGTCAGCGCCTTGTTCGACCGCTGGAACAACTCGCTGCGCACGCTGGACCCCGACAAGGTGGTCGCCAACTACGCCGCCGACGGCGTGCTGCTGCCGACCGTGTCGAACCAGCCGCGCACCAACCCGGCCGAGATCCGCGACTACTTCGTCAAATTCCTCAAGGGCGAGCCGCAAGGAAAGATCGACCGGCGCGTCATCAAGATCGGCTGCAACGTGGCGCAGGACGTCGGCACCTACACCTTCCGCTTCAAGGACGGCAGCACGGTGAACGCGCGCTACACCTACGTCTACGAATGGGTGAACGGCCAGTGGCTGATCGCGCATCACCACTCATCGGCGATGCCAGAGGCGCGCGCCTCGAAGAGCTGACCGGCAGCGACTGCCTACTGTGCGGCGACCTTCACGAACACCGGGTTCGAATAGAACCAGAGGTCGCTGTAGTTGCGCGCGTTGATCGCGTTGAAGCGCGCCACGTTGTCGGTGCCCGTGGTCTGCGCATCGGGCAGCGGCTCGCCGCCGGCGGTTTCGTTGGGCACGTCGGTGCCCAGGTTGGTGCCGCGCAGGCGGAAGTACTGGTTGTTGGCGGCCTTCACCGTGTAGCTCACGGTGAAGTAGCCGTCGGCGTCGAGCTTCCAGTCGCTGCGGGTGAAGCGCTTGAGCACGCGCGTCGACGGGTTGGTGTCGCGCGAGTAGCCCGGCGTGCCCGGCAGCTCGGGGCCGGTCACGTCGCCCGCGATCAGGTCGATGTGGTCGACCACTGGCTTCACGTTGGCGAAGCGGCCGCTGCCGAGCTGGTACTCGAAGTTGTTGCGCTCGGGGCTCTTGAAGCGGATGGTGATCTTCAGGTCTTCACCCGAGTTCACGCCCAGCTCCGAACCCATCTCGCCCGTGCCTTTGGCGCCTTGCACCTTGAAGTCGAGTGCGTCGATCAGGCCGCCGTTCACCGCGAAGAGCTTGCCCGTGCGCATGGCCGCGAGCAGCGACTTCGGGTCCTTGATGTCTCCCCACAGATGGTTCCTGGCGTACTCGCCGGGCGCGTAGCCGCTGCTGTACTGGCCCTGCGAGACGGTGAAGTGGTAGTCGGAGTCGGCCACGTTCCAGATGCGGCGGCCCTCGGAAAGCAGCGCGTCCCAGGTGCCACCCAGTTTGGCGACGAGGTAGTCGACGCCGCCATAGGTGCGCGAGGGCAGGTTGGCCGCGATATAGGCGCTGTTGTAGCCGCCACGGTCGGGCTCCATCTGGTTGCCGACCATGCCTTCGAGCGAGAACACGATGTTCGGCGCGAGGTCGTTCATCTCGCGCAACTGGGCGATCGTGTACTTGCCGGGGTTGCGCGACGGGTGGTTGATCTGCAGGTAGCTGGTGTCGGGGTAGTTCTTCTTGAGCCAGGTGATGGCCGCGAGCGTCTCGGCGTGCGTGTTGTAGCCGGTGCCGGCCTTCGGACCCCATGCGGCGACATCCGCTGGCGGGAAGAGGGCGGGGGCGCGGTTGGTGAAGAGGTATTCGAACTGGTTCGCTGCCTTGAGCGCGGCATCCGACATGGGGTTGTCGGTCAGGATGCCGACGTTGCCGTGGTCGTGCGAGGGCATGTCCCATTCGAAGGCCGTGAAGATCGTCTTGTCGGCGTACTTGCCGCTGGCCTGCAGCGCCTTGATGCGCGGCACCTGGTACTTGGCCATGCCTTCCGAGAGCGGAATCTGCGCGGCCAGCTTGTTGCCGTCGTTGTCGTAGGAAGACAGGCGCAGGTGGTCGGACAGCGCCGCCCAGTCGAGCCCGAACTGGTCGAAGGCCTTGCCCAGCACCTGGTCGAGTGTGGAGATCTGCTGGGTGTCGTCCGACTGCATCGTGTGGATGTGCAGGTCGCCGACGGTCCAGCGCCCGGGCGGCACGGACGGGGCGGGATCGGCCGGCTGCGCAGGGGCCGGGGC